>DASVVI010000505.1:0-1559 GCA_036386635.1 Longimicrobium sp. | reverse complement strand
GGTCACGGCCAGGATGCTGCGCGGATCGACCCCCGTGCGCAGCAGGTGCGCGATGCGAAAGACCAGCGTGCGCGTCTTGCCCGAACCGGCGCCGGCCAGGATCAGGACGGGTCCCTGCGTGGCCAGCGCCGCCTCGCGCTGCTCGGGATTCAGGTCGCGCAGGTAGTGCGGAACGTGCTTCAAACCGGGCCCTGCGGTGCGGGAAACATTGCTCTGGAACAGGGGCGGAAGATAACCCCCGCACCAGCGCGGCGGGTAGACCCGAACAGCAGTCTCACGCAGAGGCGCAGAGGCGCAGGAGAGAACAGCGGGGCCTCTCCCTGCGTCTCTGCGTCTCTGCGTGAGCCATGCAGTTACGTCACCGCGCCTCCATGTGGGACCCGCTGTTTCGCACGTTGGACAGCGGTTTGACGCGAGCGGGGGCGGGCGTGTATGTTTGTCGCGTTCCGAACCCGGAACATGGCCGTTTCACCCGCACGGAGGATCCATGGCGCTACGCGACCGCTTCGGTGAGCTCACGGTGGCAGACAGCCTTGCGCTGCGAGCCCGCGAGAACCCGCAGCGGCCCTTTGTCGCCTTCGGAGACCGACGGCTCAGCTACGCGCAGGTGGACGCCGGCTCGGACGCGCTCGCGGCGGCCCTGCACGAGCTGGGGATCGAGGCGGGCGACCGCGTGGCGCTCACCCTGCCCAGCTGGCCCGAGTTCGTGGTCGCCATCTTCGCGGCGGCCAAGCTGGGCGCCGTCATCGTGCCGCTCAACCCCAAGTTCACCTCGCCGGAGCTGCAGTACATGCTGCGGCACTCGGAGACGGCCGCCGTCATCACGGCCGAGAACTGGGACGGGGTGGACTACCTGGCCCGCTTCGAGGGCTTCCTGGCCGCCCTGCCGGACCTGCAGTACGTGGTCTCGGTGGGGGAGGAAGACCTCTGGTACGACGACCGGATCCACCAGTTCGAGGACCTGGTGTCCAGCGGCGAGGGGCGGCCCTACCCGCGCCACCAGGGAACGGCGGACGAGCTGTTCGCCATCCTGTACACCAGCGGCACCATGGGCAAGCCCAAGGGGGTGAGCCTGTCGCACCGCAACCTCCTGGCGACCGCCGCGGCCACCGCGGACGTCATCGGGGTGGAAGAGGGCGACGTGGTGTTCGGCGTGGGCTCCGTCTTCAACGCCTTCGGGCTGGGGATGGGGGTGCTGGGGACGATGGCCGCCGGTGCGTCGCTGGTGCTGCAGGAGCGCGACGACCCGGAGGAGGCGCTGCGCCTGCTGGAGAGCGAGCGGGTGACGGTGTACCACGGCGTCCCCACCTCGTTCATCATGGCGATGCGCGAGCCCACCCGCGGCGCGCGCGACCTGTCGGCGCTCAGGACGGGGGTGGTGGCCGGCGCGCCGGTGATGGAGGAGGTGGTGGGGCGCATCCGCGGCGAGCTGGTGCCGGGGATCTGCGTGGGGTACGGCCTCACCGAAACGGGGACGCTGGTGAGCGTCACCCGCCCGGCGGACCCGCCGGGGAAGCAGCTGACCACCGTGGGGCGCCCGCTGGACGGCACGGAGGTCA
>DASVVI010000504.1:0-5597 GCA_036386635.1 Longimicrobium sp. | reverse complement strand
GGCGGCTTCGGGAAAGCGCTCGCGGGTGGCGAACTCCGGGCGGTCGTCCAGCACCACCACACGGAATCCGAGCAGCGCCCCCACCCTGCACAGCGGCCGCGCGATGTGCCCCGCCCCCACGATCACCAGCTCCGGACGCGGGCGGTGCGGCTCCAGGTAGACGGTGCAGCGCAGGCCTTCCGCCTCCAGCACCTGCGTCCCCGCGGGCGCGGAGGGGGGGAGGCGCGAGCGCGCGGCCTCGATGGCGGCGGCGTCCAGAGCGGCGGAGCCGAGGGTGCCGGCGTGCTCGGCGACCCAGACCACCATCCGCTCCCCCGCGGCGGGGCCTCCATCCGACGACTCGAGCACCACCACGCTCACCGCGGGCGGTCCAGCCGCCACGGCCTGCCGCGCGTGGTGGAGCGCGTCGGCCACCTCCAGCCGTCCGCTCACGCGCCCGTCCGCTCGCGCAGGCGGCGCAGGTCGTCGGGCGTGTCCACGTCGTCGGGAAGCGCGGCCACGGGGACCTCCACCCGGTCGTGCGCGTGGGCGTGGACGACCGTGCGGGCGCCGTCGGGCAGCTCCGCATCGAGCAGCTCGGGCCACGCGGCGCGCGCAAAGAGCACCGGGTGGCCGTGCTTCCCCTCCCGCGCGGGGACGACCACGGGTGCGCGGGTGGCTCGGAACGCATCCACCACCGCGCGCACGGCGTCCGCCTCGGGGATGTCCACCGGGAGCACCGCCGCCGCTTTGGCCTCCACCGGGAGCGCGCGCAGGGCGATGCGCAGCGAGTCGAGCTGCTCCGAACCCGCATCCGGGTTGAGCACGACAGGGGCGCCCAGCGCGGCCGCGGCCTCGGCGACCCGCTCGTCTCCGGCCGCGGCGACCACCCACACCTCGTCGCAGCCGCCGTCGCGCAGGGCGTGGACGGCGCGCTCCAGAAAGGTGGCCCCGCCCAGACGGAGAAAGGGCTTGGGCTCCCCCATGCGCCGCGAGCGGCCCGCGGCGAGCACGATCCCGGCGATCATGGGCGGCAGGCGCGGCAAGACCGAAAGAAAGCCCGCCGGGGGGTTGGCCCCGGCGGGAATGGTTGGAACGTCCGTACGAGACGCCGCTTCGAGTATCGCACCGTAACCGCCGTTTCGTCAAGCGTTATCCGGCGGGGACCGCACAGGCCTCCAACTCCGCCCCGGCGTGCACCGCCTCCTGCTCGCGGCGGTGCATGGCGGCCACCACCACCGGCGGCGCCACCCCACCGCGGCGCGAGCGGTCGTGCAGGGCGCGGATCAGCTCGCGCCCGTCCGGCACCGAGACGGGGGTGTCGAGCAGCACCAGGTCCGGGGAGAAGCAGTCCAGCATGCGCATGGCGGCACGGGGGTGGGCGGCCATCCGCACCTCCACCCCGTCGGCGCGCAGCAGGTCGGCGGCGGCGGTGCGGGCGGCGGGGTCGCCATCCACCACCAGCGCACGCTGCACGCCGCGGGCGAGCGCCCGGCGCAGCGCGGCCAGGAGCGGACCGCGACCCACCGGCTTGTCCACCAGTTCCGCGGCGCCGTCCAGGTCGCGGCGGCTCTCCCCCGCCAGCACGCTCACCACCACCACGGGGATGTGGCGCAGCTCCGCGTCGGCCTGCAGCTCGCGCAGCGTGTTCCAGCCGTTCATCCCCGGCATCAGCAGGTCCAGCGTGATGAGGTCGGGGCGCAGCTCGCGGGCCAGCCGCAGCCCCTCCTCGCCGGACGCCGCGGTCACGGTGCGGCACCCCATCTCCTCCGTGTGATGGGCCAGGAGGATGCGCGAGTCGGCCTCGTCGTCGATCACCAGCACCAGGCGCCCCCCGAAGTCGGCGGCGGCCTCGTCCAGGAACGACGTCTCCGCCGGCTCGGCGGGGGCGGCGTGCGCCACCGCGACCGCCGGGGCCACCAGCGACGGCGCCAGCTCCGGCTGCGGGGCGTGCGGCGCCAGGATCACACTGAACACCGAGCCCACGCCAACCTCGCTCCTCACCTGGAGCCGGTACCCCATCAGCTCGCAGAGCGACGCGGAGATGGCCAGCCCCAGCCCCGTGCCCCCGAACCTGCGCGCCGTCCCCACCTCGGCCTGCTCGAAGGGCTGGAAGATGGCCGTAAGCCGGTCGTGCGGGATGCCGACGCCGGTGTCCGCCACGTCGATGCGTACCGCGCGCCCCGCCGCGTCCGTCGTGACCGCCAGCGTCACGCTGCCGCGCTCGGTGAACTTGAGCGCGTTCCCCACCAGGTTGATCAGCACCTGCTTGAGCTTCACCGGGTCCGCCTGCAGCGTGGCGAGGCTCGTGGGCACCATGGCGCGCAGCTCGATGGGGCGGTCGCGCACCGCGCCCTGCAGCTCGGTCATGATGCACTTCACCGTCTCGTCCAGCGCCACCGGAGCCAGGTCCACCTCCACCTTGCCGGCCTCCACTTTGGAAAGGTCCAGGATGTCGTTGATCAGCCCCAGCAGGTGCACGCCGTTGCTTGCGATGCGGTCCAGGAAGCCGAGCTCCTGGTCGCCCAGCGCGCCCCGCTTGTTCTTGCGCAGCACGTTGGTGAAGCCGATCACCGAGTTCAGCGGCGTGCGCAGCTCGTGGCTCATCTGCGAGAGGAACTCGCTCTTGGCGCGGTTGGCGGCCTCGGCGCTCTCCTTGGCGCGCACCAGCTCCGCCTCCGCCTGCTTGCGCTCGGTGACGTCCGCGATGAAGCCCTCCAGCGCCACCAGCTCCTCCGTGGCCGAGCGCACGCCCAGCCCCTGCTCCCACACCCAGCGCACCTCGCCGGACGCGGTGAGGATGCGGTACTCCAGCTCGAACGGCCGCCCCTCGGCCAGCGCGGCCTCCACCTGGCGGCGCACGTACTCGGCGTCGCCGGGGTGCACCAGCGATGCGTAGGAAACGGTCCCGCCCGGCACCAGCTCGGCCGGGGTGTAGCCGGTGAGGGCGGTGGCGCCGCCGCTCACGAACTCCATCGGCCAACCCGCGCCCTCGTTGCGGCGGCGGTAGGCCATCCCGGGGAGGTTGCGCATGAGGGTGGCGAGCATGCGCTGGCTCTCGCCGAGCGCCTCCTTGGCGGCGCGGCTGGCGGTGATGTCGCGGGAGTTGACCACCACGCCGCCCACCGCAGGGTGCTCCAGCAGGTTGGTGCCGCGCGCGCCCAGCCAGCGCCACGACCCGTCCTTGTGCAGGAAGCGAAAGGGAACTTCGTGGCTCGTGCCGGGCTGGCTGAGGATCTCCCCGAAGACGGCGAGCACCGCGCCCACGTCTTCGGGGTGGATCAGCTCGAAGGCGTTGCGCCCCCGCAGCTCCTCGCCCTCGTAGCCGAAGAGCTCGTAGACGGCCGGGCTCTCGTATCGGAACATCCCCTGGATGTCGAGGATGGTGATGAGGTCGGAAGCCTTCTCGATCAGCGCGCGGAAGTACTCCTCCTTGCGGCGCAGCTCTTCCTGGCCGCGACGGCGCTCGCTGATGTCGTGAAGGAAGGCCGTGAAGATCTGCGACCCGCCCACGCGGATGGGGGTCACCGTCATCTCCACGGGAAAGGTGCTGCCGTCGCGATGGATGGCGGGCACCTCCACGCGGCGGTTGAGGATCGGCCCCTCGCCCGTCTGGAACAGGTGCGCCATGCCGCGGCGGTGTGCTTCGCGGTGCTCCGGCGGGACGATCAGCTCGGACACGCAGCGCCCCTTCGCCTCCTCGCGCGTCCACCCGAAGGTGAGCTCCGCGCGGGCGTTCCAGTCCGTCACGCGCCCCTCGGCGTCCATGGCCACGAAGGCGTCGTGGGCGGACTCCACGATGCGTCGGGTGCGCTCCTCGCTCTGGCGCAGCCCTTCCTGGGCGTGCGCGCGCTCGGCCACGCGCCCCATCTGCGTCCCCACGTGGCGCATCACGTCCAGCACCGCGGCGTCAGGCTCGCGGTTGCTTTCCGTAAAGAACTCCAGCACGGCCGCCACCTTGCCGCGCGCCTGCACGGGAAAGGCGAAGGCGCCGTGCAGCCCACACTCCGCCGCGGCGCTGGCGCGCATGAAGCCGGGGTCGCTGGCCACGTCCACCCCCCACGCCGGCTCTCCGGTGGCCAGCGCGCGCCCCGGCAGCCCCTCGCCCGGGGCGAAGCGCGCCGCCTCGGACGCCTCGCGGAACGACGCGTAGCGCTCCGACTCGTCCAGGTGCCAGATGCGCCCTGAGACCAGCCCGCCCGCGACGTCCACGAAGCACGCGTGCCCAACCGGCCACCCCGTGTACGTGCAGACCCGCTCCAGGCACGCCGCGACCGCCTCCTCCACGCTGGCGGCCTGGTTTGCGTCGTCGGCCACGCCGCGCAGCAGCTCCAGCAGCTCGTTGCGGCGGCTGAGGGCCTGCTCGGCGGCGCGCCGCTCCTGCAGGTCGCGCCGCAGCCGGATCTCGGCGGCCACGGAGGCGGCGAGCGCCTCCAGCGTCTCGGCGTGCTCGGCGGTCCAGGCGCGGGGGCGCTGGTCCACCACGCACAGCGTGCCCAGCACGTGGCCGTCGTGGGTGCGCAGGGGTGCGCCCAGGTACGCGATCGACTCGTAGTACGACGCCGTCAGCGGGTGGACGCGCGCGTCCTCGATGGCCAGCGTCTCCCCCGCGGCCACGGTGTGCCGGCAGTACGAGGTGCTGACGGGCGACTCGCGCGTGTCGCAGAGAGGCGCGGCCAGCCCCACCTGGCTCTTGAAGAACTGCCGCTCCGCGTCCACCAGCGACACGAGCGCGACGGGCGCGTCCAGCAGCCGCGCGGCCAGGCGGGTGAAGCGGTCGAAGGCTTCCTCGGCGGGCGAGTCCAGCAGCCCGGTGGCGCGCAGCTCGGCGAGGCGCGCGGGGTCGAGTACCGCGTTCATTTCATGCGACATGGCGCTTGATCGCTCCCAGCAGGAGCTCCTCGTCGATGATGGGCTTGGTGACGTAGTCGTCGAAACCGGCGTCCAGGAAGCGGTCGCGGTCGCCGCTCATGGCGTGCGCCGTCAGTGCGATGACGGGAAGCCCACGCAGCGCCGCGTCCGTGCGCAGGATGCGGAGCACTTCCACGCCATCCAGCCCGGGAAGGGAGATGTCGAGGAGCACGAGGTCCGGCTGCTCGCGCCCGATGCCGTCCAGCGCCTCGGGGCCGTCCGGGTACTCGGTCACGCAGTACTCCCCGTCGAGGAGCGCCTGCACGAGCATGCGGTTGTCCGGATTGTCTTCGACCAGGGCGATGTTCTTCATGGCGGGGCTGCGTTTCTGCGGGGGAGGTGGTTCGTGGCGCTTCCCCCAAGGCGATCTCCGCGCCATACGAGGCCGTTTTGCTAACCTGTTGTGCGGACGGTGTTTGCGTGCGGCGGTGTACGGGGGGCGGGGCCGGCGGGGCGTCTACGATCTGTACGACTCCGGGGGGATGAGGAGCGGAAAACGACGGCGGGAGGCGGGTGCGGGGCGGGTGTTCAGCTTTCGTACGGCGTCAGGGGCGGGAGAGAGCCGGCGGTTGAAACCGCTGCAACAACCGCGGGAAGCCTGTCTTCGCAGGCTCCGGGCGGGATCGGTGCGGGGGCGTGCGCGGCGGCGGCGGCTGGGTGCCGGGGGCTAAAGCCCCCGGCTGGAACTACGCGAAGACGGCTGAAGC
>DASVVI010000503.1:0-5733 GCA_036386635.1 Longimicrobium sp. | reverse complement strand
CGAGCCCTCTGACGATGTCGAACGACCCGACCGCCCACGGACTCCTCACGCGCCGGGAAATGCTGGCCGCGCTGGCATCCGTCGCCGCGCTGCCGCTCGTGTCCGCGTGCGGAGTCGCCCGCACGTCGCCGGCGACCGCGGCGGCCCCGGCGACCGACGCCGACCGGAACGCCATCGCGCTCCTCGACCGCATCGGCAACGACCTGCTGAACCTCTTCCCGGAATCGGCGACCTCGCTGGGGCTCGACGTCGGCGCGCGGGCCGGGCTCCGGGCCCGGCTGGCCGACCGGTCGCCGGCGGGGCAGCGGCGCGTGGCGCAGCAGCTTCGCGCGGACCTGGGCCAGCTCGCGTCCGTCGATGCCAGCCGCCTCTCGCACCCGGTGCGCACCAGCGTGGAAGTCGTGCGCAGCGCCTACACGACGGCGCTCGAGGGCTTCGCGCTCCCCTACGGCGACATCACCGTGGGTGGCTGGCGCAACACGCCGTACGTCGTCATCCAGAACGTCGGCGCGTACCTGGACGTACCGCGCTTCCTGGACAGCGACCACACCGTGGAGAACGCCGCCGACGCCGAGGCGTACGTCGCGCGGCTTCAGGCGTACGCGCGGCAGTTAGACGGCGAGCTGGAGCGCGTGCGGGAGGCGCGCGCGGCCGGCCTCGTGCCGCCCGCCTTCCTGCTGGACAAGGCGCTCACGCAGATGCGCCTCTCCGCACAGGGCGCGCGCGACGGCGGGATGCTCGTGGAGTCGCTTGAGCGGCGGACGCGGAACATCCCCGGCGACTGGGCGGGGCGCGCGCGGCGCATCGCCGCGCAGGAGATCGCGCCTGCGCTGGACCGCCAGATCCGCGAGCTGGAGGCGCAGCGCGCCGTCGCCACGAACGATGCGGGGATCGGCGCGCGGCCGCACGGGGCGGAGTTCTACCGGTGGGCCCTCAAGGCGTCGACCACCACAACGATGTCGCCGGACGAGGTACACCAGCTGGGCCGAAGCGAGCTGGCGCGGCTGCACGCGCGCATGGACGCGATCCTGAAGGAGGCCGGCTACACGCAGGGCACCGTGGGCGAGCGGATGAACGCGCTGGCGAAAGATCCGCGCTACAAGTTCGCCGAGGGAGATCCGGGGCGCGCCGAGATCAGGCGCTTCATCGACGACCGGCTGGCCTGGATCCGCGCGCAGATGCCGCGGGCGTTCAACACCGTCGTCAACCCGAACATGGAGGTAAAGCGCCTGCCGCCCGAGGAGGAGCCGGGCGCGCCGGCCGCGTACGGGGGCGCCGGGTCGGTGGACGGCAAGATCCCCGGCCGCTTCTGGATCAACCTCCGCACCACGGACCTGCACAGCAAGTACAGCCTCGCGGATCTGGCCTTCCACGAGGCGATCCCCGGCCACATCTGGCAGGGCGAGTACACGCACGACATGCCGCTTGTGCGCCAGATGCTGGCGTTCAACGCGTACTCGGAGGGCTGGGCGCTCTACGCCGAGCAGCTCGCGGACGAGCTCGGCGCGTACGACCGCGATCCCGTCGGCCGACTGGGCTACCTGCAGTCGATTGCGTTCCGAGCCTGCCGCCTGGTGGTGGATACCGGCCTGCACGCCAAGGGGTGGACCCGCGAGCAGGGCGTGCGGTTCTTCGTGGAGGTGAACGGCTCCAACCCGCTGGAGGTGGCCAGCGAGGTGGATCGCTACTGCTCGTGGCCGGGGCAGGCGTGCGGCTACAAGGTAGGCCACAGCGAGATCAACCGGCAGCGCGAGCGGGCGCAGGCGGCGCTCGGCTCCCGGTACGACCTCAAGGCGTTCAACGACACCGTCGTGCTCGGCGGCAACGTGCCGCTCGACGTCCTCGCGAGGAACGTGGACGAGTACCTGCGGCGGTAGGCGCCCGCCCTCCTCGCTCCCCTCCTCCCCCGGAACGTGCGCATGGAAAACAAAGTCCTCGCGGGAACCGTGCAGTCCGGCGCCGCCGGCTTCACGCCGCTGGCGGGTGTTCCCGTGACGCTCTACCGGGCCACGGCGGACGCCCCCGTCGCCATCGGGCAGGCGGTGACGGACGAGGACGGCGCCTTCGCCATTCCCGTCGCCGATGCGGAGGCGGACACCATCTACTACGCCACGGCCCGCTACCGGCCCACGGTGCTGCTGGTGGCCGTGGTGGGTCCGCGGATCGAGGGGGCCGTCACCCTCAACGAGATGACGACGGTGGCGGCGGCGTACAGCATGGCGCAGTTCAGCGATGGAACGCGCATCGCCGGCAACGGGTTCGGGCTGCGCATCGCGGCGGGGATGAACCGCAACCTCGTCGTGCCCGGTATCGGGATGCAGTCGCCCGTGCTGCTCACCCCGCCTAACGCCAACCAGACCATCGGCCTGCAGACCATCGGCTCGCTGGCCAACATCCTCTTCCAGTGCCTGCGCTACGGCGGCGAGTTCGAGCGGGAGCTGTTCGAGCTCACCACGGTCCCCGGCCGCGAAGCCCCCACGGACACCTTCCAGGCGGTGCAGAACATCGCCCATCATCCTGCCCACAACGTGGACGAGTTGTTCGCGCTGTCACGGAGGGCGATGCAGTACTTCGGGCCGGCGCTGGAGAGCGCGCCCGACGCCTGGACGCTGGCCGTCAAGTTCAACGACACGGGGGACGGGCAGACTCCGTTCGGGGGCCCGGCCAACATCGCGTTCGACCGGAACGGGTACGCCTGGATCGCCAACAACGTCGTGCAGGGCACGCCGAACTCGGGGCACTTCATCGTCGTCCTGCGGCCGGACGGAAAGCCCGCGCGGGGCACAGAGGGGAAGCCGGCGTCGCCCGTGTACGGCGGCGGGCTCAAGGGCCCGGGATGGGGGATCACCATCGCCCCGGACGACCACGTGTGGGTGGGCAACTTCGGCTGGGGCGTCAAGACGGAGAACCCGCACCACGGCAGCGTGTCGGAGTTCCTGCCGGACGGCATGCCGGTCTCGCCCGAGCACGGCTGGCACACGTACGTGAACCGCGTGCAGGCCACCGAATCCGACCGGCACGGCAACATCTGGATGGCGAGCTACGGCAACGGCCGCGTGGTGGTGTACGTGGGCGGCGACCCCGGCCGCGCGCTCTTCGCCGACAGCGGCAGCTACCCGTTCGGCGTGGCGGTCGACGGCAACGACAACGTGTGGGTCACCAACGGCGGCGGGCTGGGATGGCCCGCCGCGGAGCAGGGCACCGTGACCCGCTTCCGCCTGCGGGACGCCGAGACGTTGGAGGCGACGCTGGCCCCGCAACCCGTGGGGAGCGCCACCAAGGTGATCGTAACCGACTCCGCGAACCACGTCTGGGTGGCGTCCAGCGGCGACAGCAAGGTGTACCAGGTGGGCTCCGACGGGTCCGTCCTCGGCGCGTACGACGGGGGCGGCATTGACGGGCCGTGGGGGCTGGCGGTGGACGGCGACGACAACGTCTGGGTGGCCAACTTCGGGCGGATGGGAGTGACCAGCGAGTTCGCCGGCGCGCTCTCCGCGCTCAAGGGCGCAAACCGTGACGCCACCCCGGCCGGCGTGGATACCGGCACGCCGCTCTCGCCCCCGACCGGCTACACGCTCCGCTCGGGCGGCGCCCCGGTGACGCTCCCCAGCGGCGAGCCGCTGTACACCGACGGCAAGGTGTGCTACACCCCCTTCATGCGCGCTACGAGCTGCCAGATCGACCAGGCGGGGAACGTGTGGGTGGTGAATAACTGGAAGCCGGGCTTCGCCACCGACTTCGACCCCAAGAGCGGCGACCCCGGCGGCGACGGCATCGTGATCTTCGTGGGCCTGGCCCCGCCGCCCCGAATCCCCGCCGTGGCCTGAGTGCGACGGCCCGCTACCGGCCCACGGTGCTGCTGGTAGCCGTGGTGGGGCCGCGGGGCTGGAGCGGCGTGCGACGCGACTCCAGTACTTGGCGTTCCGCCTGCGCAACGGGCTGGAGCAGGATGGGTAACCTGGTATACAGTCTTGTTTACCAACCTGCGGAAGCGCCATCACTAGAAACACCAGGGCCGGCTGAGGCATGAAGGCAGGGAAGAGCAGGGGGACGCCTGACGCGACGGACGGCGCGCATCAGCACGAGTTCGTGCGGGTGCGGGGGGCGCGGGAGCACAATCTCAAGAACGTGGACGTCGACATCCCCCGCGACGCGCTGGTGGTGTTCACGGGCGTGTCGGGCTCCGGCAAGTCTTCGCTGGCGTTCGGCACGCTGTACGCCGAGGCGCAGCGGCGCTACCTGGAGTCGGTGGCACCGTACGCACGCCGGCTCTTCCACCAGATGGGCATCCCCGACGTCGACGAGATCGACGGCATCCCGCCCGCCGTGGCCCTGCAGCAGCAGCGCGGCACGCCCACCACGCGCTCGTCCGTCGGCAGCGTCACCACGCTCAGCAACCTGCTGCGGATGCTGTACTCGCGCGCGGGCGACTATCCGCCCGGCCAGCCCATCATCTACGCCGAGGCGTTCTCCCCCAACACCCCCGAGGGCGCCTGCCCCGAGTGCCACGGGCACGGCCGCATCTACACGGTCACCGAGCAGTCCATGGTGCCCGACCCGTCGCTCACCATCCGCGAGCGCGCCGTGGCCGCGTGGCCACAGGCGTGGGGCGGGCAGAACCAGCGCGACATCCTCGTCACCCTCGGCTACGACGTGGATCGGCCGTGGCGCGAGCTGCCGCAGGAGCAGCGCGACTGGATTCTCTTCACCGACGAGCAGCCCGTCGTCCCCGTCTACCCCGGCTACTCGCCGGAGGAGACCCGAAAGGCGCTCAAGCGCAAGGAGGAGCCCAACTACATGGGCACCTTCAGCAGCGCGCGTCGGCACGTGCTGCACACCTTTGCCAACACGCAGAGCGCGTCCATGCGGCGGCGGGTGATGCGGTACATGCTCAGCACCGACTGCCCCGTGTGCGGCGGCAAGCGGCTTCGCCCGGAGTCGCTGTCGGTGACGTTCGCGGGGATGGACATCACCGAGCTGTCGCGCCTGCCGCTGTCGCGCGTGGCGGCCCTCGTCCAGCCGTACGCGGATGGGACGTTGGCGGGATCGGCGGATGCGGATCATCCCGAAAGGGCGCTCGTGGCGCACCGCATCGCCCAGGACCTGGCGGCGCGGCTGGCGACCCTGCTGGACCTGGGACTGGGATACCTGTCCATCGAGCGCAGCACGCCCACGCTCTCCCCCGGCGAGCTGCAGCGGCTGCGTCTCGCGACGCAGGTGCGGTCCAACCTGTTCGGCGTGGTCTACGTGCTGGACGAGCCCTCCGCGGGCCTGCACCCGGCGGACACCGAGGCGCTGCTCCGCGCGCTGGACGGGCTGCTGGCCGCGGGCAACTCGCTCTTCGTGGTGGAGCACGAGATGGACGTCATCCGCCACGCCGACTGGATCGTGGACGTGGGCCCCGCCGCGGGCGAGCAGGGCGGGCGCGTGCTCTACAGCGGCCCGCCCGCGGGGTTGGCGGATGTCGCGGAGTCGCAGACGCGCCGCCACCTCTTCGGCGAGGACCCGCTTCCGGAGCGCACGCCGCGCGAGCCGAAGGGATGGCTGGTGCTGGAATCGGTCACGCGCAACAACCTGCACGGGCTGGATGTGCGGTTTCCGCTGGGCGTGTTCACCAGCGTCAGCGGCGTGTCGGGATCGGGCAAGAGCAGCCTGGTGAGCCAGGTGCTGGTGGAGCTCGTCGCCGCGCACCTGGGCCACGAGCTTCCCACGGCGGCGGATGACGAGGACGAT
>DASVVI010000502.1:0-4363 GCA_036386635.1 Longimicrobium sp. | reverse complement strand
GAGGCCTCCAGGATCGTACAGGCGCACAGAGTACTACTCACTAAAAACTGGGAGCAGATCCATGCCTAGCCGAGCGCACGGGTATCACGAGCCGACCGACGCAGAGATCGAGGAAGCTCGGGAGCGGGCGGTACGGGAAGCGCTCATCGAGCCCCGCGCCGCGTCCGCCCGCTACGACGCGGCGACCGGCCGCATCGTGGTGGAGCTCACCAACGGATGCCTCTTCGGGTTCGTGCCGACCGAGAGAGAGTTGCTGACGACGGCTACGCCGGAGCAGCTCGCGGCTGTCGAGGTGGACCTCGGGGGTGAAGGGCTTCGCTGGGAGGAGATCGACGCGGACCTGTCGGTACCCGGTACGATCGCGCATCGCCTGAACCTGGCCGCGTGGGCGCCGAAGTTCATGGGCCAGCGCACCAGCGAAGCCAAGTCCGCCGCCGCCCGCGCGAACGGCGCAAAGGGCGGCCGGCCGAAGCGCGACGCGGCGTAGCGCATGCTGCGCGCGCGGGCGCCGGAGAACGAGGGGGCGAACTGGACAAGAGCTTACAAAAGCTTTATGTTTGCGGGTCCCGCCAGTATCGCTATATCCTTTGGTACCAATATCATGCACGTATACAACGCCCGCCTCGGCGCATGGTTGCGCCTTGCCACCTGCGCGTTCGCCGTGACTCTGACGGCTTGCGGCGACTCGCCGAGCGAGTCGGTTGCGCGGGTGCCCGCGCGGCTGGACGTCGTCTCGGGGAACACGCAGGAGGCGGTGGTCGGGACGGAGCTCCCCGAACCGCTGGTCGTCCGGGTGACCGACGACCGTGGCAAGCCGCTCGCGGGCCAGGTCGTGAACTTCCGCGTGGTATCCGGCGGCGGAAGCGTGTTCGCCGGGACCGCGCAGACCAACGCCCAGGGCGAGGCGCGCGAGCGGTGGACGCTGGGGACCTCCACCGCCCCGGCCGACAGCCAGCGCGTGGAGGTGCGCGCGGTGGATCCGACGACCGGCGCCGCCATCGTCTTCGGCTCGTTCAACGCGACCGCCAAGGCAGGCGCCGCGGCGGAGGTGGTGCCCTTGGGGAGCCCCGCGCTCACGTCCGCGGCCGGCACTACGCTCGCCGACTCCGTGGCGGTCCGGGTACTCGACCGCTTCAGGAATCCCGTACCTGGCCAGAGTGTGACCTGGAGCGTCACCGCGGGTGGGGGCACGGTGGACGCGGCGACCAGCACCACGAACTCCGCCGGGGTGGCGCGGGCGGCGTGGACGCTCGGCACCCGCGCAGGCGACGCGCAGACGCTGAGCGCCACGGCGGGGTCGCTCCCCGCGGCGACTCTCACGGCCACCGTCACCTCCGGCCCGGCCGCCGCCATCAGCAGAGCCAGTGTCGACGGCGGCACCTTTACCGTAAACGCGAGCCGCACCCTTCTCGCGAAGGTGGTGGACCGGTACGGCAACCCGGTGCGTGGAGCGCAGGTGAGCTGGACCGTGGAATCGGGTGGCGGCAAGCTCGGCGCGGCGACCACCACCACCGACGCCGGGGGCTTCGCGTCGGTGGGCTGGAACCTGGGCACCGTACCGGGGCAGCAGGCGGCGAGCGCCGCCATTGCCGGGGCGGAAGGGTCGCCGGCGACCTACACCGCCACCGCCGTCGCGGGCCCGCCGGAGGCGCTCAGGTTCCGCGTGCACCCAACCGACAGCAGGGCGGAGGTGCCGATCTCGCCGCAGGTGCAGGTGGAGCTCCTGGACGCGTACGGCAACCTGAGCACGAGCGGTTCCTACTCGGTCATGCTCAGGGCGGCTCCGACTTCCACGATCGGCTGGATCAAAGAAAGCCCCACCAGCACGCACGTGACGACGGTGTCGTCCGGCGGTGTGGTGCTCTTTTCTACGGTATCGATCCGCCTGCAGACGCCGCAGCAGGGTGTGTTCCGGCTCGTCGCGACCATGTTCCACCCGTCCGGCACCGGCAATTTCTCGGCGGAGAGCAACAGCTTCAACGTCACCCCTTAGTCCGCACTCGCACGAACAGAGCCCCTCTCCCGGTACCCGGAGAGGGGCTCGTTTTTGTCCCGCGAACGCCCACGTCGATATCTCGCACAACCGCGTACCGGGCGGCGGCTCAGTCCGGGGGCTCGGTCTACGCCGCTGAGCCCGGACGGGAGCCGTCCCTCTTCGCCTCGGCGAGAACGAATGCGACGATCGCGTTCGCGTGCCCGTGGCCCAGGCCGTGTTCGGTCTTGAGGCGGTTGACGGTTTCCATGTGCGTCATACCGTGCAGATTTCGCGCGATACCGAGCCAGTGCTCGATCGGCTGCCCATACTTCTTCTCGATCGATGGGAAGTATGAAGCCGGTCCCTTTGGCTTTTCGTCCGCCATCTGGTTCTCTCCGCTGGGGTGGTCTTGCTGAGCCGCTGCCAGTCCGCTCGTGACATGCGTCGAAGGACCCGCGGCCGGATCGACACACGCGTTCACGATTCGCCGGATTGCGCCCCTACAGCGACAGCTCCCACGGCCGCGTGCCGGGGCGGCGGCCGCGGTCCAGCGCATCGCGCATCAGGATCTCGTGGCAGTTGACCTCGGGCTCGCCGGGTTCGGGGCGGCGCTGCACGTACTCGCCGTCCGGCCGCAGCTCCCAGGCGAGGCGGTTGTCGTTGAGCGAGAAGTGCAGGATCTCGACGATGCGGTCGCGCAGCGCGGGGTCCAGCACCGGCACCAGCACCTCCACCCGCTCGTTCAGGTTGCGCTCCCGCCAGTCCGCGCTGCCGATGAAGATCTCCGGGTCGCCGTCGTTGTTGAAGAAGAAGACGCGGTCGTGCTCCAGAAAGCGCCCCACGATGCTCACCATGCGGATGTTGTCGCTGTACCCGGCAAGCCCGGGACGGAGCCGGGTGTGCCCGCGGACGATCAGGTCGATGCGCACGCCGGCCTGAGAGGCGCGGTACAGCTCCTGGATGATCCCCGCGTCGTCCAGCGCGTTCATCTTGGCGATGATGCGCCCCGATCCGCGCGCCCGCTGGAAGTGGATCTCGCGCTCGATGCGCTCCACGAAGGTGCGCCGCATGTCGCGCGGGGCCACCACCAGGCGGTCGTACTGCTGGTCCGGCGCGTACCCGGTGAGGAAGTGGAAGAGGTTCACCAGGTCGTTGCCGATCTCGGGGTTGCAGGTGAGCACCCCCAGGTCGCTGTACAGCCGCGAGGTGCGGGCGTGGTAGTTCCCCGTTCCCACGTGGCAGTAGGTGCGCGGCCGGCCGCCCTCGTCGCGCACCACGAGAAGGACCTTGCTGTGCGTCTTGAGCCCCACCAATCCGTAGGTGACGTGCACCCCGGCATCTTCGAGGATCTCGGCGAGCTGGATGTTGTTCTGCTCGTCGAAGCGCGCCGTCACCTCGATCAGCACCGCCACCTGCTTCCCCCGCTCGGCCGCGTGCAGCAGCGCCCGCACCACCGGCGAGTCGACGCCGGTGCGATAGAGCGTCTGCTTGATGGCCACCACGTGCGAGTCGTCGGCCGATTCGTCCAGCAGGCGCAGGACGCTGGAGGTGAACGACTCGTACGGGTGGTGCACCAGCACGTCGCCGCGCCGGATCACGGCGAAGATGTTCTTCTCCTCCTCCGTCTCCCCCTCGTGGCGGAACGGCTCGGGAACGACCGGCTCCCACGCCTCGTAACGGAGCGCCGGCAGATCCAGATCGGCCAGCTGCGCGCAGTCGGCGAGGTCGATCAGCCCGTCGCTTTCGTACACCTCCTCCGGCTGCACCTCCAGCTCGCGCACCAGCAGCCCGCGCACCTCCAGCGGCATGTGCCGGTCCACCTCCAGCCGCACCGCCGGGGCGAAGCGCCGCTCGCGCAGCTCCTCGGAGATCATCGACAGGAGGTCTTCCGCCTCGTCGTCGTCGCGCGCCACGTCGGCGTTGCGGGTCACGCGGAACGCATCCACCGACACCACCTCCATCCCGCGGAAGAGCGTGGCGGCGTTGGCCTGGATCACGTCCTCCACGGGGACGAAGTGGAAGCGGTGCTCGGAGTTCGGAACCGGGATCCATCGCCCCGTGCTGGTGGGGACCTTGATGCGCGCGAAGTGCATGGTGCTGCGCGCGCGGTGGCGCAGCAGGACCGCCAGGGACAGGCTGAGGTTGGAGATGAAGGGGAAGGGGTGCCCCGGGTCCACGGCGAGCGGGGTGAGCACGGGGTAGAACTGCTCGCGGAAGAAGAGGTCCAGCCCCGCGCGCTGCCGCTCGTCCAGCTCGGTGTAGCGCGACACCACCACCCCCGCCTCGGTGCGCAGGAGGGGGACCAGCTCGCGCTCCCAGATGGCGCTCATGGCGGCGTACATCACCAGCCCCGCGTCGGCGATCAGCTGCAGCTGCTCGCCGGGGGTG
>DASVVI010000501.1:0-2924 GCA_036386635.1 Longimicrobium sp. | reverse complement strand
ACCGAGTGCGGATAGAAGAGTGGATGGGGTGGAGTGCCGGCAAAGATCCGGACAGCCCTGGCGCGTGTCGGGCGTGGAGAATCGGAAGGGGGGGCCTGGCGAGCGGAACCGGGTGTGCATTCCGCTCCACACGCCCCCCGTTATGGAGTGCGCCTGCGATTCAGCGCAGGCACGGTCAGGGGACGAAAATGCCGGCCGGAGGCCGGCAGGGCCACCACGTTGGCCCCTTGACAGATAAGGCCTTCTCATAGAAGACACAGAGACACAGAGAGAAAAAGCAAAAGTGGTTCTCCGTGGCTTGCAGTTCCCTCTGTGCCCTCTGTGTGAGGCTTTTCTCTGTTGTTCTCTCTCTGCGTCTCTGCGCCTCTGCGTGAGATGCTGTTTGCTGTCTCGCCCTAACGCAGCGGCTTCTTGAAGTTGCGAAAGATGGCGCGCACGAACTCCTCGCCGTCCCGGCCGTTCTGGTACGTGGCGTGGAGAAACGAGAGGACGCGCGCGGCGGGGCCGTCGAACTCCCACTCCACCATCTCGAAGTTGCAGTTGGTCAGCGACATCTCCGCCGTCGCGGCGTACACCAGCACGCAGCGGCGAAAGGTGCAGTTCGTGTAGTTGTTTCCGTCCAGCACCACCCGCTCGTCCTGGTAGGACTGATTCTCTATAATCTTCATCGCTCTTCGGCCGCGTCAGTAAGGATGTGGATCGTCACGGGGCACACAGAGTAACACACCCACCCACCACCGGGCCACGCATGGAGCCGTCCGAGCTCGAGCAGATCCTGACCTTTCTCCGCGCCACGGAGCAGCTCAAGAACACGCACCGCAACTCGTGGACGTCCGAGGGGCGCCGCGAGAGCGTGCCCGAGCACACCTGGCGCCTCTGCCTGATGGCGATGCTCCTCGCGGACCAGTACCCGGAGGTCAGCTTCGCGCGCCTGGTGAAGATCTGCATCGTCCACGACCTGGGCGAGGCGATCGGCGGCGACATCCCGGCCGTCCACCAGACCGCCGGGGCGGGGAAGGCCGAACAGGAGCGCCGCGACCTCCTCCAGCTCCTCCAACCCCTTCCAGCGCGGATGCGGGACGAGATCACGGGCCTGTGGGACGAGTACGAGGAAGCGCGCACCCCCGAGGCCCGCCTCGCCAAGGCGCTGGACAAGCTGGAGACGATCCTCCAGCACAACCAGGGCGAGAACCCGGCCGGCTTCGACTACCGCTTCAACCTGGACTACGGCAAGCGCTACACCGCCATCGACCCGCTCGTCACCACCATCCGCGAGATCCTGGACCGCGACACCGAGCGCCGCGCCAACGACGGGTGAGATGTAGCAGTTGGCGTCTCAGAGCCCCCGGATTCGCACCCCTTCGCCCGGCGCGTTAGATTGGGCGCGCGCACCAAGTCGCACCTACTTTCTGAGATGAGCTGAATGGCGGATATCGCAGTCGATCTGGGAACCGCGAACACCCTGATCCAGGTCAAGGGGCAGGGAGTCGTCCTCAACGAGCCGTCCGTGGTGGCGGTGGACCGGGCCAGCGGCAAGCTCGTGGCCGCCGGCCTCGACGCCAAGCGGATGCTGGGCCGCACGCCGATGGGCGTCATCGCGTCGCGCCCCATGCGCGACGGCGTCATCGCGGACGTGGATCAGGTGGAGATGATGCTCCGCCACTACCTGGGCCTCGTGCGCAGGCGCGGGCCGTTCCAGCAGAAGCCGCGCGTGGTGGTCGGCGTGCCGTCCGGCATCACGGAGCTGGAGCGGCGCGCCGTGCGCCAGGCCGTGCTCGCCGCCGGCGCCCGCGAAGTCTTCCTCATCGCCGAGCCCATGGCCGCGGCGATCGGGGTGGGGCTCCCCGTCACCGCCCCCACGGCCAGCATGGTGGTCAACGTCGGCGGCGGGACCACGGAGATCGGCGTCATCGCCCTCTCCGGCCTCGTCGCCGAGCGCTCCGTGCGCGTGGCGGGGAACGAGATGGACGACGCCATCGTCGCCGCCCTCCGCAAGCAGCACAACCTCCTCATCGGCGAAGCGACGGCCGAGGCGATCAAGATGCAGATCGGCTCCGCCCTCCCGCTGCAGGAGGAGCAGGTGATGGACGCCACCGGCCGCGACCTGGTGACGGGGATCCCCGCCAGCGTCCGCCTGCATTCGGAAGAGGTGCGCGAGCTGATCCGTGAGCCGATCCGGGTGATCGTGGCCGCCGTGCGGGCCGCGCTCGAGGTGGCCCCACCCGAGCTCTCCTCGGACCTGGTGGACAGCGGGATGGTGCTGACGGGTGGCGGCTCGCTGATCCGTGGCCTCGACCGCCTCCTCACCCAGGAGACCGGCCTCCCGGTCCGCCGCGATCCGGACCCCATGACCTGCGTCGTCCGCGGCGCCGGGATGGTGCTCGACGAGTGGTCCAAGTACCAGGCCGTCCTTTCCCTCTGACGGGAACCGACTGGATAAAGTCGTGTACAGGGACGCCCCGCATGAAAACGCGGGTTGACGAGTTTGGGCGAGCGGTTTATAATCTACGCCCCCGATGAACGCCGCGTGCGGCGGGGGGTTGACCGCTCGTCAGAAGAGGTTTACGTTATAGGGCTCCACCGGACAAGCTGCCGGTGGCGAGGGTGGAAGCGGAAACGCTGGTTTTCATCCCTTGACGGTTCGCGATAAACTGAGTAGCTTCAAGGAGTTCGCCGCGGATCGGATGCGGCGGAAGTTGGAAAAACGGGGGTTGACGGATCAGCAACGCTCGTTTAGATTGAAGGACTGCGCGACGGGCTGGGTGAAACTGGCCGGGTTGCCTTGGAAGACGCGGTGAAAAGAGCCGCGCGGAAGTTTTGACAAATCGGGTATTGGGGAGTGCTTTGTGCAGCCCGCGACTAGGAATTGCGGAGCGGCCGTGTGGCACATCAGCCGGGGGCGTCACGTCTCCCGCGGTGCCTGC
>DASVVI010000500.1:0-5173 GCA_036386635.1 Longimicrobium sp. | reverse complement strand
AGCCACAGAGAAAAGCCAGAGCGAGAACGGTGCTGTGGCGGATTTGCGGTGGATTTCGTTGACGCCCTTACTGGTGGCGGATAGCTTGGGCCGCCATGCTGAACCCAAAGAATGACGAGCAGTTGCACGCGTCCGACCTGTCCGGCGCACGCATCGCCATCGTGATGATGAGCGCGATCGGCGACGCCGTGCACACGCTGCCGGTGGTCAATTCGTTGCGCGCGGCGGCGCCGGACTGCAGGCTGACCTGGGTGATCCAGCCGGCCCCGCACGCGCTGGTGGCGGGGCACCCGGCGGTGGACGAGTTCGTCCTCTTCGACCGCAAGCGCGGGTGGCGCGCGTACCGCGACGTGGCGCGCGCGACGGAGGGGCGCAGCTTCGACCTGGTGATCGCGCTGCAGGTGTACCTCAAGGCCGGGCTGGTGACCCGCGTTCTGCGCTCGCCGCGCAAGCTGGGGTTCGACCGGGCGCGCGCGCGCGACGCCAACTGGCTCTTCACCACCGAGCGCATTCCGCCGCGCGGGCAGCGGCACGTGCAGGACCAGTACTTCGAGTTCCTGGAGTACCTCGGCGTGCCCCCGCTCCTGGAATGGCGGCTGGGGCCCACCGCCGCGGAGCGCACCCGCTACGAAGGCATCCTCCCCCACGACGAGCGGCCCACGGTGGCGTTCGTGGTGGGGACGAGCAAGCCGGCGAAGGAGTGGCCCGCCGAGCGCTACGCCGCCCTCGCGGACCGCCTCGCGTTAGCGGGGATGAGGACGGTGCTGGTGGGCGGCCGCTCCACGCGGGAGTTGGCGGCCGCGGAAGCGATCCGCGCGGCGGCGCAGTATCCGCCGCTGGACCTGCTGGAGTGGGACCTGCGCAAGCTGGTGTATCTGCTGGACCGCGCGGACGTGCTCGTGAGCCCGGACACGGGGCCGCTGCACATGGGCGTGGCGCTGGGCACGCCCACCGTGTCGCTGATGGGCTACACCAACCCGAAGCGCGTGGGCCCCTACCGCCGCTTCCACGACCTGATGATCGACGCGTACGGCGACCCTGGCGAAGACTACCCCGTGAGCGCCGAGTACCGCCCCGGCCGCATGGAGCGCATCACGGTGGACGAGGTGGCGGAGAAGGTCGACCTGGCGCTGGAGCGCTACTCCAGGTCCGGCCTTTCGGAGAGGTAGCCGACCTCCAGCGCACCGCGTCGCACGACGCTCAACGGCATGCCGAGCTTCGCAAAGGAGCGCACCAGCCGCGCCAGGTCGCGCTGCCGCCGGGCGCGCGGCACCACGCCCTCCACCACCAGCGCCCGGTCGAAGTCGATCACCCACAGCTCGCCCATCTTTCCCACCAGCAGGTTGCGCAGGTTGAGGTCCGGGTGCCCCACCCCCGCCACGTGCATCCGCCCGATCTGCTGACCCGCCTCGAAGAGCACCTCATTCATGTCCCTCCCGCCAAGCAGCGCGGTGGCGGCGTCCTTGACCCCGGGGATCAGGCGCGTGGCGATCATCGCACGGTAGCCGGGAAACGCGTCGAGCCGTCCAGCCGCGATCACCTCGGGCGCGTGCACCCCCCCCGCCCGCGCCGCCTCCGTCGCCCGCAGCTCGTGCGCGGCTCGATCCCCGCCGAAGTAGCGGTCGCGGTTCACGTGCCGCACCATCCCGCCGCGCCGGTAGCGCCTCACCACCGCCTTTCCGCCATCCGGCAGCGCGACCACCGGATGCGGCGCCCGCCCCCCATCGATCCACTCCTCCGCGCGCCCCTCCCACGCATCAACCAGCACGCCCGCCATCCCCTCGTACCCATCGCGGACGAGGAGGCGCGCACTTCCGACCGAAACGCCAGCGAACCCCATCATCCTACCAACCCCAACAGCAATCTCACGCGGAGACGCGGAGGCGCAGAGGAAAGACGGGGAGGTCTCTCTCTGCGTCTCCGCGTCTCCGCGTGAGCCATGCAGTTGCTGTTCTTGTTCATACCGGGAAGGTGAGGATCGCAAGCCACGCTGTCAAACGGGCCGGTCGCGTTGACCCGCACCCCTCGGGCGCCTAGCTTTCCACACTATGCCAGCACCGGTCAAACGCCTCCTCTGGGTAGACGACGAGATCGATCTCCTGCGCCCGCACCTGCTCTTTCTGCAGGGGCGCGGCTACCACGTGGACGCCGTATCCAACGGCGACGACGCGCTGGAGCTCCTCCGCCTGCACCCGTACGACCTGATCCTGCTGGACGAGCAGATGCCCGGCCGCTCCGGGATGGAGGTGCTTGACGAGCTGCGCAGGCTGGATCCCCGCGTTCCCGTGGTGATGATCACCAAGAGCGAGGAGGACCGCACCATGACCGAGGCGATCGGCCGGCGCGTGGCCGACTACCTCGTGAAGCCCACCTCGCCGCGCCAGGTCCTCTCCGTCGTCACGCGGCTCCTGGAAGGCGAGGCGATCCAGCAGCAGGTGGTGGCGCGCGACTTCGCGGGCAGGTTCCGCGAGCTCAACGCCCGCCGCGCCGAACCACGCGACTGGCGCGAGTGGGCCGACGACTATTCGGAGCTGGTGGACTGGGAGTTGCGCCTGCGCGAAGCGGGCGAGACCGGCCTGCTCGCCGCGCTGGAGACGCTGCTGGACGACTTCCGCCGCGAGTTCTGCCGCTACATCGCCGAGGTGTACCCCAAATGGACCGAAGGGGGCTCCGGCGCGCCGCCGCTCTCGGTGGACATCGTTCCGCAGTTCCTGGCGCCGCTGGTGGGGAAGGACCGCGCGGTGCTTTTCGTGGTGATCGACTGCCTGCGGCTGGACCAGTGGCGGGCCCTCCTCCCCATCCTGGAGCCGCTGGCGCAGGTGGAGGAGGCGCTCTACTACTCCATCCTCCCAACCGCGACCCCCTTCTCCCGCAACGCCATCTTCAGCGGGATGTACCCCGACGGCGTCTCCGAGCGTGTGCCGGGGTGGTGGGGGTGGGAGGGCGAGGGGAGCCTCAACTCGTTCGAGGCGGAGCTCTTTCGCGAGCAGCTCAAGCGGCTCACGGGGCTCAACATGCCCGTGCACTACGACAAGGTGTTCGACGCGGGCGACGGTGAGGCGATGCTGCGCCGCCTTCCGGCGCACCTGGCGCAGCCGGGAGTGACGGCGGTCGTCTTCAACTTCGTGGACCTGCTGACCCACGGCCGCACCGAGAGCACGGTGCTGCTGGAAGTGGCGCGCGACAAGGAAGCGCTGCGCGCCCTCACCCGGCAGTGGTTCGAGCGCTCCGAGGCGCTGACGGCGATCCGCGAGGCGCTGCGCATGGGCGTGCCGGTGCTGGTGACCACCGATCACGGATCCATCCACTGCCACCGCCCGGCCACCGTCTTCGCCAAGCGCGACACCACCCAGAACCTGCGCTACAAGTTCGGCGCGGACCTGCGCGCGGAAGACCGCACGCTGGCGATGACGATCAAGGACGAGAAGGCGCTGCGCTTTCCGCCGGGGAAGGCGGCAACCAACTACCTGATCGCGCTGGAAGACGTCTTCTTCGTTTATCCCACCAAGCTGCGGCAGTACCAGGCGCGCTACCGGGGCTCCTTCCTCCACGGCGGGGTATCACCGGAAGAGATGATCCTTCCAGTGGCGCTGCTGACCCCGCGATGAAGCTCTACCTCCGCATCCTTCGCTACGTCCGTCCCCACATCGCGCTCTTTTGCTGGGCGATCGTGGCGATGTGCGCGTTCGCCGCGCTCGACGCCTTCTCGTTCACGCTGCTCATCCCCTTCCTCGACCTGCTGTTCGGGGGCGGCGTGCTGCCCGGCGGCGCGGTGGGTTCGGTCTTCACGGGCGGCGGCGCGGTCGGCGACCTGCTCAGCTGGTCCGTGGGCTGGCTGGTGGACGGCCGCCCGCCGATGGAGGGGCTGCGGAACGTGGTCGGGTTCCTCTTCGTCGTGTTCCTGGTGAAGAACATCGCCCTTTACGTCTACCAGATCTGCATCTCGGTGGTGGAGGGGCGCGTCACGCGCGACGTGCGCAACGACATCTATGGCCACCTGCTGTACCTGGGCTTCCCCTTCTTTCAGCAAACCCGCGCCGGGCAGGTGATCTCCCGCGTCACCAACGACGTGGAGCAGATGCGCGGGATCGTGGTGGGCAGCGTCTCCAAGCTGATCTCGCAGGTTTTCCAGGCGGTGTTCGCGCTCACCTTCATGATGCTCCTCTCCTGGAAGCTCACGCTGGTCTCCGCCCTGTTCATGCCGCCGATGCTGGGACTGTGGGCACGCCTGCGGAAGCGGCTGCGGCGCGGCGTGCTGCGGGTACTCAACGCCACCGGCGAGGTCGCGTCGCAGGTGCAGGAGACGGTGAGCGGGATCCGGCTGGTGAAGGCGTCCGGCGCGGAGGAGTGGGAGGGGCAGCGCTTTAGGGTGCTCACGCGCGGGCAGTACAAGGCGTGGGTGAAGAACGAACGCTGGCGCAAGTTCTTTCCGCCTGCCACGGAGATGATTACCGCCACCTGCATCCTGGTGCTGCTCTGGTACGGCAGCTACCTGGTGCTGGAGGAGCGGTCGCTCACGGCGACCGCCTTCCTCGGCTTCCTCACACTGGCCGGCAAGCTGATGTCGCCGGTGAAGTTCATCGCGCAGTTCCCCTCGGTGGTGCAGCCCGGCCTCGCCGCCGCGGAGCGCGCCTTTGAGCTGATGGATGCGCCCGTGGAGGTCAACGACGCCCCCGGGGCGCTCCCGGTGACCGGCTTCCGCGACGAGATCCGCTTCGAGGACGCCGGCTTCGCCTACGCTCCCGGCGTCCCGGTCCTCTCCGGCATCGACCTGCGCATCCGGCCGGGCGAGGTGGTTGCGCTCGTCGGCCCCAGCGGGGCGGGGAAGAGCACGCTCGCCGACCTCCTCCCCCGCTTCCACGACGTCACCGAAGGCCGCATCACCCTCGACGGCGCCGACCTGCGCGATCTGCGGCTGGCCCCGCTGCGCGCGTTGCTGGGGATCGTGACGCAGGAGACCATCCTCTTCCACGACACCGTGCGCGCCAACATCGCCTACGGCGTCCCCGACGCGCCGCGGGAGCGGGTGGAGGCGGCGGCGCGCGCCGCGAACGCGCACGAGTTCATCGCGTCGCTGCCGGACGGCTACGACACGGTGCTTGGCGAAAAGGGAACGCGCCTTTCGGGCGGGCAGCGCCAGCGGATCGCCATCGCGCGCGCCCTCTTCCGCAAC
>DASVVI010000499.1:0-4716 GCA_036386635.1 Longimicrobium sp. | reverse complement strand
TGACGCTGGCGCTGCACGGTCCGCCGCGGATCTGATTCCCCAGCTCCCGTGCGAGGTTCCACACGATGCGGTTGTGCGCGAGGCTGGCGCCGCTCATCGCGTAGATGCGACCGTTCACGTACTCGCATTTGGAGTCTCGCGACGCGCGCTCGCGAGCGAGGTATTCTTGCGGAGTGAACCGTCCTTCGAACGCGGTTGCCATTGATCCTCGAGGTGTGTGCGGCTGGGTCAGGACTTCACCCGGAGGATAGTCCCGGCCAAACCGCTGCACCAGAAGGATGTACCGCCACGAATCGAACGCTTTGGGCGCGCGCTGCCGCTAGAGGAGCGCACCCATTCGTGCGCGAATTCTCAAAGCGTTGGGCGGGCTGCGCCTACAGCCCGCGCCCGGGCCACGGCACGTTCGCGTCGAGCGAGTCCGCCAGCTCGATGTAGATGCGGCGCGCGGCCTCGGTGAACTGCTCGTCGTCGCCGTCCACAAAGGGCGCCAGCTCGGCGCGGATGCGCTCGGAGAGGCTCCCCGACTCGATCATGCGCGCGGCGAGGTCCAGGTACTCCGCTTCGTCGCGGCGGACGGCGCGGCGTGCGCCGTCCAGCAGGGTGCGCAGGACGTCGCGCGCGTGGGTGCGGCCCTCCGCGTCGCGGTCGCCGGGGAGGTGCGGGGCGGTGACCAGCGCGCGGCTCCCGTCGCGGATGCAGGCGCGGAAATCCTCCACCAGCAGCGGATGCGGCGGAAGGACGATGCGCCCCGCCTTCACGCGCGCCGCCAGGAACTTGAGCGCGGAGCGGACGAAGACGGCCACCGCGATGTCCATCTTCACGCACTCCTGCGTGTCCAGCACCCGTACCTCCATGGCGCGGCGGCTGAACTTGAACACCGCGCCGCGCGCGTTGAAGAAGTCGTGGCGGATCGGCGCCGAGTCCGGCAGGCGGTCCAGCGCGGCGTACATCGGCTGCAGGATGCTGCGCCGGTAGTCGCCGAAGCTCTCCACGTACTCCGGCACCAACTCCCCGCAGCTCTCCGGGATGCGGGCCTGGTGTTCCAGGATCCACGCGAGCCGTGCGTCCGCTGACCCCTGCAGCTCGCCATCGTGCATCGGCGACGATGCGGCCAGAGCGGGAAGGTAGGGGATCAGGAGCGAGGCGGCGGTGTGCATCGCCACCGCGTCGGCCTCGCCGCCGAGGGGGAGGTTCAGGTGGGTGGCGTGCACGTTCATCCACCCGTGCGTGCGCACGTCGAAAAGGCGCGCGTACGTGCCGTAGATGCGCCCGTTGGAGCGCGACCAGAGCCGCCCCTTGCTCGGGTTGAACCAGGGGTGCATCCCCGTGGGAAGGAGCCGCGCGCCCCACTCGTCGCGCAGCACCGCGCTGAAGCGCCCGATCCCCTCCACCAGCGCCGCCTCCGCGTCCGCAAGGGACCGGAGGGGGGAGCCCGTCTTCACCTCGAAGACGTGGTCGGCGATTTCGTTGCTGAAGCCGACGGCGCCCAGGTCCACGTCGCTCGTTCCGCGGCCGGCGAGGACGCGAAAGGCCTCCTCCACCAGCGGCACCACGTTGAGGTCGCGGTCCACGGTGGGGTACTCCAGCTCGATCCCCGCCACCTCGAACGCACGATAGGCGCGCTCCGCCCGGGCCGCGCCGCGAATGCGGATGGGCGCGCGCAGGCGCTCCAACGCGTCGGGGGCGGGCGCGGGGCGCGGGGGCGGGGCCGCGGCTTCGATCCTCCGGACAAAGAACTCCACCAGGTCCTCGTACACGGCGTTCCCGTCGGCCGCGTCCTCGTAGCCTACGTCCAGATTGGGGTTGTCGTTCACCTCGATCACCACCGGCCCGTTCGGCGTCTCCTTGAGATCGACCCCGTACAGCCCGTCGCCGATCAGGGCCGCGGCGCGGATGGCGGCATCGACCACGTCGCGCGGTGCCTGGGCGCGCGGCACGGCCTCCACGCGGCCGTAGCGCTCCGTCCCCTTCTGCTCGGACCGGATCTGCCAGTGGCCGCGCGCCATGAAGTAGCGAGCGGCGAAAAGGAGCTTCCCGTCCAGCACCGTCACGCGCCAGTCGAAGTCGGTGGGGAGCCACTCCTGCGCCAGGATCAGCGGTGAGCGGCGGAACATCTCCTCGCTGCGCTCGGCGTAGTCCTCGCGCGAGACCACCTTGTGCACGGCGTTGGAAAACGAGCCGTCGGGGAGCTTTACAACGAAGGGGAAGCCCAGCTCCGCCACCGCCTCCCACGGCGTGTGCGGGGTGATGATGCGCGAGCGCGGCGTGCCGATCCCTTCGCGCCGCAGCAGCTCTTCGAGAAAGACCTTGTTGCCGCAGCGGATGATGGACTGCGAGTCGTCCACCACTGGCATGTCCAGCGCCTCCGCGCGGAGGGCGAACTGGAAGGCCGGCTCGCTGACCCCGGTGAGGACGCGGATGAAGAGCGCGTCGTACTCGGACAGGCGCCGCATCTCGCCGAGGGTGATGCGGTGCACGTGCACGTTCATCCGCGCCGCCACCCGCTCCAGCCGGTCGATCGTCTCGGGGGATGACGGCGAGAAGATGTCGTCCGGGTCCACCAGTACGGCGATGGAGGCGCGCCGGGTCTCGCGCGGCTCCGCCGTCCCCCGCCGGAAGACGCGGCGCGTGTCCGTCAGCGCGGCGGCCAGCAGGCGGCGCCCCTCGTCGTCCAGGTGGTGCGGCGACTCGGGCGCGACGCCGCACACCTTCCACTCCTCCTCTTCGAAGACGAGCTGGATGCGCAGCAGCGGCACCGGCCACTCGCGGAAGACGGTGCGCGCCGCCACGCGAAAGCGCGGGTCCTCGGTGCGCCCCAGCACCGCCAGCGTCTCCGCCACCTCGCCCTCCGTGGCGGCGCGGAGCGACGTCTCCGGACAGCGCACGAGCGGCGGATGGAAGGCGGCGCGTGGGGCGTCGTCGCCGGCGGCGGGGGGCGGCGCGGGTGGCTGAGGCACGTCCGCCATCCGCCTCCGCACGCTCATCTCCGCCGCATCGACGGTGGGGACGCCGGCCTCCTGCAGGGCGCGGAAGAGGCCGTACGGCTCGCCCATCCCCTCGCTCGTCTCCACGCGCGGAAGCACCTGCTGCCCGCGCGCATCGGCCAGCAGTGAGACGTAGTATCCCGTGGATCCGTATCGAAAGGAGCGGCACAGGTTCACCACCACCACGCCCGCCTCCGCCACCTCCGCCCCGCCCTCCAGGTACCGCCCGGCCGATGTCACCAGTCCTTCGGGGAGCCCCGCCGCATCAGACGGGTCGGACACTACCACGATCACGCGCCTGCGCTTCACCGTTCTTGCTCCTGGTCTTTGGGCCACAGCTCCAGGAGCACCGCGTCGTATGTGGCGTCGCCCAGGAGGATGGAATTGATCAGCCGCTGCGCATCCACCACCACCCGTCCGTCGGGCGATGCGGGGACGTGCACGGATGGGTCGCGGATGGAGAAGTGCCGCCCCCAGTGCTCGTAGCCGACGATGACGATGAAGTGCCCCGTGGAGTCGCCGGCCTCGTCGTCGTCCACCAGCGAGTCCGTCTCGGGGATCCAGCGCTCGCGGCGGAAGCGGTACAGGTACGTGGCCGAGAGGCCGGCCAGCACCGGGTGTTCGCGGTCCAAGATCTCCTTGATGAGCGACGGCGTGAGCTCTTCGAAGATCGCGATCTCGCCGCCCATCGCCAGGAAATCCAGGTACGCCCGCGCCGCGCGCAGCCGCTTGGAGTCGCGCAGGAACGGGAAGCGCGCGTGGATCTTTTCCATCAGCGCCTCGCGCGGCAGCGAGGCCCACGTGGGATCGAAAATCTGCAGGTCGTATGAGTAGATGCGCGCGTTGAACCCGCGCCGCATCCCCGCGATCCCCAGGAATACGGCGAGCGTGCCGCCGTCCTCGTTGCGGTCGATCTCGCCGAGCACCGACGCCTCGTCCGCCTCCACCCCGTAGAAGTCGTAGACTTTGCGCAGGCAGGTGGGCCCGCAGGTGGAGTCGTCCGGCTGCAGGAACCTCTGCACGCGCAGCTCGTGCGCCACGCGCCCGTGCTCCACGTGGCGGTCTTCGGGGATTACGACTTCGGGCAGCGCGGTGGCCATCGAGCTTCGGCAAGGGGCGGCAAGGGAAAACGGGGGTGCTGCGCAACGGGCGTACCACGGGGGCCCTCACCCCCGCTCGTTCCTCGCTGCCCCCTCTCCCGATAACAGGAGAGGGCTCCGCCCTCACGTTATCGAGAGAGGGGGCGGATGCCGGGTGCGCGTCGGTGGCGCGGAATCCGCATCACGGCGGCGCTCCACGATCGGCAGACAACCAGGGAGATCGACAGATGGCGTATGCGGTGATCCAGTTTCTCGAAGCGGGCGAGCGGATGGCGACGCTGTGCCGGACGCAAAATGGCCAGCCCGTGGGTCCGGATGGGGTGATGGACCCGCTCAGCATCTTCATCGAGGAGACGTCGCACCAGATGATTACGCAGGGGTCGCCGGGCGCGCTCTACTTCGCCCAACTCTTCGCCGCGCGCGAGATCGAGGCAGGGCGCGAGGTGCGCGTGCTCGGTGGGGCGGGGGAGATGGGGATCACGGCCGAGGAGCTGGAAGCGCTCACCGGCCAGGGCTACTACTACGAGGTCTCGGTGGGACGCGAAGGCGAACGCGCCGTCCCCCAGGTGCTCGCCAGCGGCATCGAGGAAAGCCTGCGCCGTCCATCGTAGGGGCGCGATTCATCGGCGATT
>DASVVI010000498.1:0-7874 GCA_036386635.1 Longimicrobium sp. | reverse complement strand
GCTGACGCCCTCGGTTCCACGATCCCGCTGGACAGCCGGACATTCACCCTCACCCAGCCGTGCAGTTGGGATTGGCTAACGTGTTATCAACGTCGTGAAGCGCCGCAGGGTCCAACTGGTGGTGGAAAGCACAGCGAGCACCTGCAGCAATCGCGGAGAGCAGCTCGCACCGGAGCACCTCGACGCGATGCCGAAGCCGCGATGCGCCGGCAGATGGCCCGGCGGGGCGCCGCCTGACGTCTAGGGCGGTGGACACCAACGTCCCGCACTCACCAACTACCCGCACGCTCCGACGCAAGCCTCCCCCTTCTGGATGGTACGCACGAAGGCAACAGAAACGTTAACCCGAATAGATCTGGTTGTTGTGGTACTCGATAAATGATATGGCGAGTGGGTGTTCTGGAATCGTGCGGAGTGCCGAGAGAGATAGAGTGCGAACACCGTAGTCCAGTTCTGCATGATGATTCGGGCATAGACACAGGATGTTCTCAATCCGATCAGGCCCGGCGTGACGTCCCCCTAATGGTCGAATGTGATGTGCTTCTGCATACAAAGAGCCGTCAGGAAGTTCGATAGTATGATCGCAAATTTGACAGCGATGCGAGTGGAGTACTTTCACCCTACGAGCTAACTCTGTATCTCGCAGAATTCGGTAGGTAACACTGAGAACCCGATCCGCCGCGAGTTCGTCCGTGTCGCTCGCAGTAGGTGTGAGCGGTGGCTGGACATCTGCAGCCTCAGGCCTCCAAGAGTCAGCTGGGAAGTGATAGTGGAAACGTTCGAGGCGCCCATAGGCTGCCGTTCGATCGCCCTCGGAGAATAGATGGTGCCACTCTGGCTGAAGGAGTACGGCCTCAACCGTAAGATCGAGGCGCTGCCGTTCCCACAGCGTTGTAAACCCGGGAGATGGAGCTGGCAAGTGGGTGAGATATAAAGCGGTATCGTAGCCATACCGGCTATGAAGCATGTCGTGAAAGCTCTTTGAGTTGAAACGAGCTTCAGTGCGAGCGCGCCGATAGATCTCTAGCAGCGCGCGCGTAAACTCCGGATGCGGGTCGCGCATGTTCAAGAGTGGTTCCCAGGGCTAGTCGTGAGAAAAACAGGTCATGGGCCAACTTGCGTTTCACCGCGATAGAAGTGGGTGTCGCGTGCCGACTTATTGGTCAGACCAGAAAGCTTCACACGCAAGATACTCAGAAAGAACGATCCTGACTCGGATTCCCCCAATATCATCGATTCCCAGATACCTGTACCTGCCTTCTTGAACCTCTATCCAGTCATTGATGATAAGTTGCATCTCTGACCGTTCTCCGTTCGGTGACGCCAGTGTGATCTGAGTGACAAGCATGCGCTGTACTGCGCGCGAGCCAATTTCGGCGAGCATATGGGCGACATGGGGAGCGTCGAAATTCTCCCGCTGCTCATGCGTCATGCTCGACAACGGCCACCAATGTAGCGATGTTGGCTCGCGGCCAGCTGAACTTAGTTCGAACGCGGCGTGGCCGAGCGCGAGTTTGCGCAGTACGTTCTGAACGCGGTCGGCCTCTGGGATAAACGCCGGCCGCTCATCTACCATAATTTTCGCAGACTCAATCCGTGATCGCAGGGAAGAACTTCTTTCTAAGATCGCTGAAACCCGCGGACGCTGAATCATACCCGGGTCAGTAGAGCCCGCAATCACGCACTCGATTAAGCAGGCCAAGTACTCCTCGTCTCGCGAGAAGCCGTTGTTGCAGGGAAAGCAAGCCGGAACCACAGGGAGGTTTTCAGGAAAAGGAGGATCAAGGAAAACCCGAGATGGCACATGGTCTCGGGTTTCCTCAGAACCGCCGCAATAGGTGCATCCTCCTAGAAGTCTGCTGTCTGCGAGGTTTTTCAACTGGTCCATTGTCGCCTCCGGATCCGAAGAGAATTAGATGTTACTCAACGAAACGGCGCCCACTCCTCCGCGTTCACCGCCGCCCATAGGCGAGGACGAGAGGCGACCGACAAACTACGCGGTCGTCGAGGATAGAGCATCAACGTGAATGTTGGCCGCCGGCACGCGGCTATACAAGGCACGGTATCAAGACACCGTATTCGTGTATTCTCCGGTTTCAGTACGTTCAACTCCAAGGAGACACGGCAATGGGTGAATGGATTCCCAAAGAACAGTTTGTGAAGACGGACTATGGTCGCTTGAACGAGCAACCGGGGGCAATCAACTATATCGGTCCTCTCCGGCCTGAGTTTGTCCCACCTGGCGGAAAGGTTGTCGCGGATCCGAAAGATGGAAGGTTCGGCATTGTTGTAGACTCGTCGGGGACAGCAGTATGCAAGGTTGACCTGCCCCAGTACGGGATGTAAACGGCAACCCAGCAGGGAACCGTTTTAATGGTCCCCTTCATTCGTCGACCGTCACCGACTCCACGTTGTCGAACCGCTCCAGGTCGATCAGCAGCAGGTAGGGGTCGATGCCGGCCTCGGCGGGTTTGCGGGGGACGGTGAGGGTGATGGTCTGCAGGCCGGTGCGGATGCGGTGGGGGCGCAGGTAGAGCCGCTCGCCGTACTCGGTGCCCTGGCCGGAGGAGGGGGCGAAGACGCCGATCGGCACCCACTCGTTCATCGGCACCTCGGTCTCCACGCCGGCGGGGCCGACGGTGATTTTGCGCGCGCGCAGGCGGAGGGTGACCTGCCAGGCGCCTCCCGCGATCTGCCTGGCGGAGGCGCGCTCCGTCTTGAGCTGCCAGAAGGTGTTGGCGGCGAGCAGGTCGTGTAGGAGGTAGCCGAGCGAGTCGGGGGTGACCGCCTGGAGCTCGCGGTAGAGGTCCAGGGTGGTGGCCCGAGGCGCGCCCGCGCGCTGCTTCTCGCGCAGGCGGCGGAAGGCGAGGTTCACGCGGTCCGCGCCCATGTACTCGCGCAGGGCGAAGAAGGCCGCGGGGCCCTTGCGATACGCCGCGTACGGGTCCATCGCGCGGAGCAGCGGGACGGACTGGCGGATGGGCGGGATGGGTGACGGCTGGCGAAAGAACCGCCGCAGCCGCTCCAGGTGCGCACGCCCGTAGCTCTCCTCCACGACGCCCATCCCGGCGTACCAGGCGAAGCTCTCGGAGAGCAGCGGCGCACCCTCGGCCAGGGCGTACGCGACGCCCCACTGGTGCGCCATCTCGTGCGCGATAATGGCGAACGGCATGTCGAGGCCGTTCGGATCCTCGGCGGGGTTGTAACGGGAGAAGCCTTCGGTGTAGTCGATCGTGGTCGCGTCGGCGTGCGCGCCCATGCCGCTGCCGGGGTTTTCGACGAGGCGGATGAAGCTGTGCGGGTACGGGCCGAACTCGCGGCTGTTGTGCTCCAGCGACGCGCGGACGCTGCGGAGGATGCGCGGCAGGTTCGCGGCGTGCCGCGGGTGATGGAAGACCTGGATCGTCACGGGCCGCCCCGCGCCCGACCTGGGCGTCCAGCGTTCCTCGTGCACGGCGTAGCGCGCGGAGAAGAAGCGGTACCCGTTGCCGATCGGGGCGTCGGTGGCGTAGTGGAAGTAGCGTCGCCCACCCTTGGTCCACGTGCGGCGCAGCAGCCCGGGCGCGACGGCGGTCTGGTCGCCATCGGTGCCGATGACGGTTTCGACGGCGATGCGCCCGGCGCGAGTGAAGTCCTCGCCCGCCGCGCTGGTGACGTCCCCGCCCGCTTCGACCTCGGCGAGCGAGGGGAAGAGGCGGCGCCGCGAGAGCCCGTGCGCCCGCCGGTCGCTGGGCTTGAACAGCTCGCGGCCGGGATCGTAGCCGATCTCGGGAAGGAAGTCGTTCGTGAAGAAGCTGCTGGCCGCCGTCACCGAGCGCCCGGCGCCGCTGTTGCGGAAGCCGCGCGGCTCGATGTGGATCGCGAAGCTGAGCCGCAGCGACTCGCCGGGCTGCAGCGGCTGGGCGAGGGCGTAGATGGCGTGGCCGAGATCCTGGTCCGCGACGACGCGCGTGGCGGGGCGGTCGAAGGAGATGGCGCCGGTCTGCACGCCGGGGCTGGTGGCGAGGTGGATCGTGTCGATGGGCACCTGCGTGCGGTTCACGAGCAGGTGCGAGCCGCGCACCCCCACCTCCCGCCGCCGGGGATGGATCTCCATGTGCAGCTTCGTCCCCGCGATCCGCGGCTGCGGCGCGTTCGCGTACTGCCCGAAGCGCCGCTCGTACTGGGCCTGGCGCTCCGCCCGCTGAAAGGGGGAAGAGTACTCGTTCAGCACGTTGGTGTTGTAGAAGACGAAGCCGCCCAGCGCGAGCACGAGCCCCGCCGCCGTCGCGGCCGCCATCGCCGTCGGACGCGTGAAGCGGAGGCGCGCTTGTTGGAGCCGCACGCGCGTGCTCCCCTCCAGCCCCCGCATCCAGAACACTCGCGCCACCACCGCCAGCAGCAGCGCCCACGCGCCCCAGTAGAGCATGAACCACGTCCACGGCCCCAGCGACGCGCCGAAGCCGCGCATGTCCGAGTACGTCCACCTGGGCGCTGAGCCGTAGACGAGCAGGTCGTGGTCGATCCCCAGCCAGGCGGCGAAGGCGATGAAGAAGTAGGCGAGCAGCGCCAGCAGGTGGCCGAGGTACTTCTGGTTGACCAGCCCCTGCACCACCAGCGCGAGCACGGCGAAGAGGAGGTATTCGGGAAGCTGGAGGCCGAAGAGGACCTTGAGGTAGAGGCCGATCTCGAACTTGTAGTACCCCATCCTCACCTGCACCGCCATCCCGACCGCCATCAGCAGCGCCATCCACACCGCCAGGACCAGCCCGAGCCCCAGGAACTTGCCGGCGAAGCGCACCCCGTCCGGCACAGGCGCCGCGTCCGTGATCTCGCCGAGCCCCGCCTCGCGCTCGCGCCAGACCAGCTCGCCGGCGTAGAGGACGATGAACAGCGGCGTGATTACCCACTGGGTGAAGGGCTGCGTGAGGGAAGCGGTCAGATAGGTGAGGACGTACTCGGTCCGCGGCAGCAGCGGCGTCCCCGAGCTCTCGAAGTTCTGGGGGAGGACGATGACGGCGATCACCGCGATGCCGGCCAGCACGATGAGCCCGCCGCGGCTTTTTGCGATCGTGCGGAACGAGTCCCAGGCGATGGCGAGCGTCTGGCGCGTGCGGCTCGCGAAGCCGAACGCCTGCTGGACGTGCGGCACGGCGATCGGGGCGGTGCTCGCATGGTCGCTCCCGGATGGTGTCGGCGCGTGCGCATCGCCCCTGTGCCGGCCGAAGCGCGCGAAGCGGCTCCACCACGCGCTCGCCGCCAGGTGCTCGAAGCGGAAGCGCGCGTAGGTGAACGCGAGCGTCGCCAGCGCGACGGTGGTCCACACCAGGCGGCCGTGGAGCAGAGGGCCTTCGAGCGCGATCAGCCGCGTGCTCTTTTCGATCGGCGACCATCCCAGCACCACCTCGGACGTCATGTACAGGTGGCCGAAGACGTCGAGCAGCGCCGCCACGTCCTGCCGCTCCAGGTAGTACATGACGGCCGCGAACCCGCCGTACGCCACGAAGATCAGCAGCACGCTCCCCACGTAGCTCCCCAGCGCCCGCCGCCCCAGCGCCGCCCACGCGAACTGCACCGACGTGCCCACGAAGGCGTTCGGCAGCGCAAAAAAGCCGAACGCCGTGAGGTACGCGGCCGGCCTGAACGGCCCGATCAGCTCGGGATCCGCGCCGGAGGCGTAGACGGCGAGCAGCACGCCCAGCGGGATCGCCAGCAGGATCAGCAGGTTGAGGACGAGTGCGGCCAGGAAGCGCCCGCCCAGGTGCTCCGCCTTGCTGACCGGCGCGGTGTAGGTGAGCGGGTGCATCCCCGTTTCCACGTCGCGCGCCGCGATCTCGCCGGCCGTGGCCGCGCCCAGCACGAGCCAGAGCAGGCTGCCGAACACCGTGGCGGACGCGATGATGAAGGGCGAGTTCAGATAGAACTCCGCGTACAGCGCGTTCGAGAGAAAGCTCTCCCGCGTGAAGACGAAGGCGATGGTGGCCAGAATCGCGAACACGAGCCAGGTGGAGACGCGCCGCGCCTGGTACGCGAGCTCGAAGCGGAAGATCGTCCGCAGCTTCATGACGCCACCGCGGCGTCCGTCCCGCGCGAAACCGAATGGCGCCGCCCCGTTCTCGTCCGGCCCCTCACCTCCACCGTCTCGGCATTGTCGCCCGTATCCAGGTCGATCAGCAGCTGGTACGGATCGATCGCCGCGCGCGCGGGCCTGCGCGGCACCGTGACGGTGATCGTCTGCGGGCCGGAGCGGATGCGGTGCTTCTTCACGTGCAGCGGCTCGCCTGACCTCTCGCCCTCCCGGCCCGGGGCGAAGACGGCTACATCCACCCAGTCGTTCATCGGCACCTCGGTCTCCCGGCCCGCCTCGTCGGCCACCACCTTTCGAGCCCGAATGGCGAGCGCCACCTGCCAGGCGCCCCCCGCGGCCGGCGTCGCGGTGGCCCGTTCCATCACGAGGTTCCAGCGGGTGTTCGCCTCGAAAAGATCGTGCGGCAGGTACCGGAGCGAATCGGGCGTGACCGCCTGGAGCTCCCGGTAGAGGTCCAGCGCCGTGAGCAGCTCTCCCGCTTCGTGCCGGTCGAGCAGGCGCCGGAGCGCCTGGCTCACCCGATCCTGGCCGATGTACTCGCTCATGGTGTACACCGCGAGGGGTCCCCTGTAGTACTGGTGGAATTCGTCGCTGCCACGAACCAGCGGGACGCCCGCGCTCGACTGCCGGGCTCCGTACCGAATGCGCAGCTGTTCCAGATACAGCCGAAGATGCTCCTGGCCGTGCGTCCTCTTCAGGACCTGGAACGCGGAGTATTCGGCCAGGCCTTCGGAGAGAAGCGGGTTCCCCTCCACGCGCGCGGGTGTGAGATGGCTCCCCCACCACTGGTGCCCCACCTCGTGCGCGACCACTGAGAAGGGGAAATCGGGGCTCCCCGGATTACCATCGACGTCGAAAAGAGAGTACGCCTCCTGGAAGGTGATCAGGCCATCGTAGGCGTGCATGCCGCCGGTGCCCGGGATCTCCACGAACGTGATGTGGCGGTGCCGGTACGGGCCGAACTCCCGGCCGTAGTGGTCCAGGGAGGCGTGTACGCCCCGGAGCATGCGGTCCACGTTCACGGTGTGCCCCGGGTGATGGTAGATACGGATCTCCACGCCCTGCGCCGGCTTCCCCGAATGCCCGGAGCTCGCCGAAGGGCTCCACCGTCCCTCCCGTACCGCGTAGCGCGCGGAGAAGAGCGCGTACCCGCCCCTGATGGGAGAGTCGGTCGCGTATCGGAAGTAGCGGCGCCCGCCCTTCGTCCACGTCGCGCGCAACGCCCCCGGAGCCACGGCGACCTGGCCGGCGCTCGTGCCCACGACTGCCTCGAAGGCAAAGGGGGCCTCGCCCGCCGGGTCGCGGCCCGCATCGGCCTGGCGAAGCGAGCGCAAGCGGGGGCGCGGTGCCAGCCCGTGCGCCCGCCGTACGGTGGCGGCATCCAGCTCGCGGTCCGCCTGGTAACCGATCCCGGGGAGCCACCGCTCGCTCGTGACGAAGGTGCCGTTCGCCACCACCGAGGGGTCCATGCCGCCGTTCCGGAATCCGCGGGGCCGGATGTGCACCTTGAACGTGACCCGCAGCGAGTCGCCAGGCTGGAGCGGCCTCCGCAGGGCGTAGATGCGGTGGCCCAGATCCTCGTCCGCGACCACGACGGCGGCCGCGCGGTCGAAGGCGATCTCGCGCGTCCCGGCATCGGGGGCGGTGGCTAGGTGGATGGAACCGATCGGCGTGGCGCCGTTATTCACGAGGTGGTAGGTGCCGCCGATCTCCGCGACCCGCCGCTCGGGATGGATCTCCGCGTGCAGCTGGACCCGCGTGAGGCTGGGCTGCGGAACCCCCCTGTACCGCCCGTAGCGCCGCTCGT
>DASVVI010000497.1:0-2905 GCA_036386635.1 Longimicrobium sp. | reverse complement strand
TGGAGCGCGAGGTGTTCGAGCGGTTGCTCCGCGACGTGCGGTAGGGGGGGCCCTCTCCCCCAGCGTCGCTCCGCGACGCATCCCCCTCCCCCAAAACTGCCTGGGGGAGGGGGTGTTCGTATGCCCCGTGGTCAGACGATGCGGTCGGCCATGGCGAGTACCGTCGGGTCCGCCTCGGGGATCTTGGGGGCCATCTTCTCCAACGCGTCCACCACCACCTGCGCCACGAGGTAGTCGCGGACCGGTTTCTCGTCGGCGGGGACGACGTACCAGGGGGCGTGCGGGGTGCTGCAACGGGTGAGCGCGTCCTGGTACGCCTCCGTGTACTCGTCCCAGAGCTTACGGTCTTCCAGGTCGCTGGGGGCGAACTTCCAGCGCTTCTCGGGGCGGTTGAGGCGCTTGAGGAGGCGGCTCTTCTGCTCGTCTTTGGAGATGTGCAGAAAGAACTTGAGGATCGTGGTGCCGTTCTCGGAAAGCATCCTCTCGAAGTCGTTGATCTGGTCGTAGCGCTTCTCCCACCGCTCGCGCGGCACCAGCTCGCGAACGCGCACCACCAGCACGTCCTCGTAGTGCGAGCGGTTGAAGACGCCCACCTGCCCGTACTCCGGGGTCGCGCGGTGCACGCGCCACAGGTAGTCGTGGCGAAGCTCCTCGCCGGCGGGCGCGGCGAAGCTGGCGAGGTGCATCCCCTGCGGGTTCACCGCGCCGAACACCTTGCGGATGGTGCCGTCCTTGCCGCCCCCGTCCCGCGCCTGCAGCACCACCAGCAGCGACCGCTTTCCCTCCGCCTGGAGCGCCGCCGCGAGCTTCTCCAGCCGCTCCAGCAGCTCCTCCGTCTCGCGTTCCACGTGCTTTCCGCCCGGCACTTCGGACGGCGGCGCGGCCTCGTCGTCCGAGAGACGCGGGCGCTGCGAGGGGTCGATCGGCTTGAGCAGTGTCATCGGGGCGCCCGGCGTTTGGGGGTTACGTTCGTGAGGACCGGCGATCCGTTCCTTCAAGGCGCGGGCCGTGGCGGTACAGGAGGCGTGGTTCGAGGAACGCAAAGGGTGGGCAGACACGCAGGTCTGCCCCTACCGGCGCCGGTGCGCGGGGCGAAGGTCGAGGAACGCAAAGGGCGGGCGCGATGAATCGCGCACGCCCCCTCTCTCGATAACGAGGGCGCAGCCCTCTCCTGTTATCGGGAGAGGGGGCAGCGAGGAACGAGCGGGGGTGAGGGCCCTCCTACCGTCTCCGCACCCGCAGCACCGCCTCGTACCTCGGCACCGGCTTGCCGATCTCGCGCCCGGGCTGCACGTCCAGCACCTCGATCTCGTAGGCGCCGTACGATGCGCCCTTGGGCTCATCAGGGGTGGAGAGGATGGCGCGCGCGGCGGTGGTGCGCGGGGCGCTGAGCTGCACCTCCACCCGCGCATAGCCCGCGCGGATGCAGCGCGCGTTGATCGGGCAGCGCTGGTCCTCGGTGACGCGCACGAAGCCCACGCGCAGCCCCTCGTCGCCCACCAGCGCCGCCTGTCCGGCGTGCAGGCGGAACTCCTCGTCCAGCCCGGCGCGCACCTGCGTTCCGACGGGCGTGGTGGCACAGGCGGAGACGGCCAGCGCCAGGGCAAGCGTTTTCCAGGCCTTCATCGATTCGCTCCTCGTGGAAAATGCGGGCGCCGGACCCCGTGCGGGTTCCGGCGCCTGTGGTACCTCCGTGAAGGCCCCCGGGTTTCAGTCAGGGGAGCTCCTTCAGCCACGCCTCCGCCTGCGCGGCGATCTTGTCCGCCTTGTCCAGGCCGTTCACCACCCGCCGTGCGTTGCGGAAGTCGCGCTGGGTGGCGTTCACGTACCGGTCCAGCCGCGCCCCTGTGTACGCGCCGTGCGTCATCCCGTCCACGAGCACCCACGCCGAAAGCGCGGGCCAGTTCATGAGCACCGGCGGAAGCAGCTCCAGGTGGATGCCGGACCGCTTCGCGTACTGACGGTAGTTGTTGCGCCCGGTCAGCTGCACGTAGCCGCGCCCCTTGAAGCGGCGCCCGTCGCCGGGCTTCGTGTTCCCCAGGTCCGAGCGCCCCTCGTACGCGGCGCCGCTGGCGTACTCCTCCAGCGTGGCGAAGCGGTCGGACTCGTGCTCGGCCGTGGCGAGCACGTACGCAAGCTGCGGCCTGGAGAGCTTGTGCGCCGCGCCGACCTGGGCGATGGCGTCCACGCTCCCCCGCCGGTTGGCGGCGCGCTGGCTGCGGCGGAACTCGAAGTCGGGCGGAATGTCCACGGCGAGCTTGCCCATGAACCCTTCCGGCGCCTGTGCGGCATCCGCCAGGCGGCGCGCACCCGTCACGTCGATGGCGGCGTTGGAGGAGAGCCCCGCGGCGCTCCGGAAGAGCTGCCATGCGGCCTGGGTACGCGGCCCGGCGGCGCCGTCCACGTCGTCGAACGGGTTGAGGAGGTACACGGCGCCCAGCGCGCGCTGCACCGCCAGCGTGGTGTCGCCGCCCCACCCGGCGCCCACTCCGGTGATCTCGCGCAGGATCGCGAGCGCTTCTTCCAGCGGCATGCCGCCGGAGTCCTGCGGAGGAGGCGCGGGGGGCGCGCTCACGTGGTGCAGCGGGGCTGGGGTGGGCGGAGCGGGGGGAGGCGTGGGGGACGCGGCGAGGGCGTCGAGCGCCTTCCAGCTCTGCGGACCGACGATGCCGTCCGGCACCATCTTCTGCTCGCGCTGGAAGCGGCGGACCGCCGCCTCCGTCTGCGGCCCGAAGATCCCGGCCGGCGACACGCCCAGCCGCTGCTGGACGACCTTGACCAGCGGGTGCGTCATCCCCCGGCGCAGCGTGGGGCGCCCTCCCGGGTGCGGCTCCTGGGCCGGGATCAGCGGCGGCGGTTTCGCGGTCATCGCCTGCGCGACCGCGGCCCGGAACTTGGTCATGTC
>DASVVI010000496.1:0-3195 GCA_036386635.1 Longimicrobium sp. | reverse complement strand
GCGTTAGTGCGTGAGTGCGTAGTGCGTTTGGGTCGTAGCGCACTTACGCACTGACGCACTCACGCACTTCCTTCCCCGTCCAGCGCCGGAAGATAGAGCGTAAACGTCGCGCCCCATCCGTCGCCGCGGGGCTCGTCCACGAAGACGGCGCCGCCGTGGGCCTCGGCGGCGCGCTGAACGAGGGCGAGGCCCAGGCCCGTGCCGCCGGGGCGCAGGGTAAAGAACGGGTCGAAGACGTGCTCCACCTCGTCCGGTGGCACGCCGGGGCCCGTGTCGGTCACGCGCACGCGCAGGGCCCGCGTGCTGCTCATTGCGGCGGAGAGGAGGTCGGACTGGATCACGTCCGCCTCCACCTCCACCTTGCCGCCGGGGCCAGCCCATTGCGCGGCGTTGAGGACCAGGTTGAGGAAGGCGCGGTGGAGGAGGTCCTCGTCGCCCAGCACCTCGGCGGACATCGCTTCGGCGGTGCACTCGAGGTGGATCGCGCGGCCGGATGCGTCCGGGTGGGCGCGCACCAGCTCCATCGCGTGGCTCACGATCGTCCCCGCGCGCACGGGGGCGGAGGCGCGTAGCTTCACGCGGGCGAAGTCGATGAACTCCGTCAGCAGGCGGCTCAGGCGGTCCGACTCGCGCGTGACCAGGTTGCTGAGCACGCCGCGGTCCTCGCGGTCGATCCCGTCGCCAGCAAGCTGCTCGGTGGCGCTGCGGATGGAGGCGAGCGGGTTCTTGATCTCGTGGGCCAGCGACGCGCTCAGCTCCGCCACCGCCTCCAGGCGCTCGGCGCGGCGGCGGAGCGCCTCCAGCCGGCGGCTCCCGGTGATGTCCTGGAAGATCGCCGTCACCGAGGGGGGTTCCGGCTCCGGGCGCTCCACCACGGTGGTGCTCACCCCCAGCACCATCCCGTCCCTTCCCTCCCCCGTCTGCGAGCGCCGCACCCCGGCGTTCTCGCGGACGGAGGTCTCGATGATGGTGCCGAGGCCCGGCGCGGCCTCGTCGAGCACCGCGATCACGGGCTGGCCCTGCAACTCGCGCGGATCGAGGTCGAGGAGCTCGGCGGCGGTCGGGTTCATGTACACCAGCCGCCCGTATCCGTTGACGGTCAGAATGCCGGTGAGGATGCTGGCCAGGATGTCGGCGGTGTCGAGCCGCAGCAGCCGCAGCTCCGTCTCCACCTCGCCGAGCGCCACGCCGGTGCGCCGCAGCCGGTCGCCCAGGTAACCGGTAACCAGTGCCACCGCGCCGAAGATCACGATCTGGAGGAAGACGGGCGCATCGAGCTCGTGCGCGCTCCACACCACGTCCGCGAAGTAGAGCACGCACGCCAGCACCGCGATCAGCATCCCCCCCACGATCGGTAGGAGGACGGCCCCGGCGAAGATTGCCAGCACGTAGAGCGGCGCGAAGCTGCTGTCCTTGCCGCCGGTCAGGTGCACGACGACGGCGACCATGCACACGTCGAACACCACCTGCCCGGACAGGTACGCGCGCCCCGGCGTGCGCCCGGCCAGGTGCGTGTGCCAAAACGACGGGAAGGTGACGAGCAGCGCGGCCACGAAGAGGAGCGTGGCCGTGAGCGTCGTCCCGGGCGGCGCATCGCGCCACGCCCACGCCGCCGCCACGAAGATCGCCGCCGCCAGCGTCATCCGCGCGACGTACACCCACGACAGGAGCTGCCGCGTGTCCGGAATGGTCCCCGTGGTAAATCGTTTCTGGCGGACCATTCGGAAGGGCGCGGGGAAAGGAGACGGCACGTACCGGCTGCGAATGATCCGCCGCGCCGCGGGGTGTGTCAAGCGGGCGAGTGAACTCGCTGCAACAACGGCACAAAGTCCGCCTGCGCGGACTCGCGGTCGTCATCCCTCGCGTCGCGCATGACTTTCGGTGGCTGCCCCGTGCCCTGCTCCCCCCCTTTGTCATTCTGAAGGAGCCGCCCGCACCCTCCTACGCAAAGCAACCAGAACTCACTGCGGCGACTGAAGAATCTAGCCCGCGCGGCAAGAGAACGGCGTTGCACCACGAGCCCCGCGCCACGCGCAGTAGATCCTTCACTCGCGCCATAGGCTCGGAGTCGAGGCGAGGCCGGAGAGGCGCTTCGTTCAGGATGACAGGATGGAATGGACCACACGCGCCCCCTCGCGTGTACAGGGGCGCCGGAACTATCGTCGCCGGGCGCCCGGCAACCCCCATCCGCGAGCCAGCGATGAAGCACGCCCTCCGCGCGACCCTGATCCTCGCCCTGACCGCCGCCTGCGCCCGCCCCTCCGGCGAGGTGAGCAGCGCGGATGCGGCACCCGCGAAGTCCCCCGCCGCGGTGCACGCCTCCGGCGCGCACGCCGAGGGAACCGCCCGCGCGCCGGGTGCCGCCGCCGCCGCATCGGCCCTCCTCGCCGTCGTCTACAAGACGCCGACGTGCGGGTGCTGCGCGAAGTGGGTGGACCACCTCAAGGCGAACGGCTACACGGTGGAGGTGCACGACGTGGAGCAGGTGGAGCCGGTCAAAGCGGAGTGGGGCGTCCCCGCGGCCCTCGCGTCGTGCCACACCGCCAAGGTGGGCGGCTACGTCTTTGAGGGCCACGTCCCCGCCGAGGTCATCCAGCGCGTCCTGCGCGAGAAGCCCCAGATCGCGGGCGTCGCCGTCCCCGGCATGCCGATGGGCTCGCCCGGGATGGAAGGGCCCTTCAAGGACCACTACGACGTGATCTCCTTCGACCGAAGCGGCAACACGCAGGTGTACGAGAGCCGATGAACGGCGGTTGTCGGCGCACGAAAACCGGGCGCACGAAAACCGGGGGATAAATCCCCCGGCTGGAACAACGCGAAGCCCACTGAAGTGGGCTCGTGCGCCGCGGTTTCGTGCGGCGTTGATTTGATCCGGGCGATGCGGAAAATCGGGGACGCGCCGTCATCCTGCCACGGCGCGCGGATCCCGCCCCCGAGTCCGCGCAGGCGGACTTTGTGCTTTTGTTGCAGCGAGTTTACTCGCCAGCTTTCCCTGCCCTACCTGCGCCCTCTCGGCTCCAGCTCGCCGCGTCCATACTCTTTTTGCTCGTAGTCGCCACGGCCGTAGGCGGACGCGTGCAGCTCTTCGTCTTCGCGGAGACGTTCGGCGAATTCCCTGCGTTCGTGCTCCGTGAGCTGCTCGGGGTGGAAGCCTCGCTCGCGAATCAGCGGTACGTCCGAATCCATCCTGTAACG
>DASVVI010000495.1:0-12641 GCA_036386635.1 Longimicrobium sp. | reverse complement strand
CGTCACGGCTCGCACCCCCTGAGCCCCAGCCGGCACGGCCCAGAGCGCCGCGACCACGATCATCCCGATCCGAATTCGCACACCCATCCTCCGGTAGTCGAACACCGCCCCCTCTCTCGATAACGGCGAGGGCGCAGCCCTCTCCTGTTATCGGGAGAGGGGGCAGCGAGGAACGAGCGGGGGTGAGGGCCCTCGCCCACCTTGCCCCAACGAAACCGCCCCCGCCACATTCCGACCCAACACGCACACGCACGGCCACGGGAGAAAACGCATGGTGGAGCTGGGGATCGAGAACGGGACGCTGCACCTGGAAGTGAAGGGGATGGACAAGCTGTGGGCGCTCAAGAGCTCGCTCACCATTCCGCTGCAGCACGTGCGCGGCGCGCGGCGCGATCCGGAGGTGGCGCGCGGGTGGTACAAGGGGCTGCGCGCGCCCGGAACGCACATCCCCGGCGTCATCGTGGCGGGGACCTTTTACCAGGACGGCAAGCGCATCTTCTGGGACGTGCACCGTGCGGAAAGGACGATCGTCATCGACCTGGCGGACGAGCGCTACGACCAGCTGATCGTCGAGGTGGCCGATCCCGATGCGGCGGTCGCGCGGATCGGCGAGGCGCTGGCGCGCTGACCGTTTCCCCGGAGTCCCGCGCCGCTGAGATCCGCCTGGCGTGGGCGTACGTCGCGGCGGACGAAGCCGGAGCCGCCGCCGCGTCGGTGGCTGCGGTGGACGGCGCGCGCCGCTCCTTCCGCAACGAGGGCGATCGGATCGTTCCCGAGGCGCCGGGCGTGGAGCACCTCCTCGTGCCCGTCGTCGCGTATCGCGCGCTCCCGCCGCGCCGGCGGCCGCGCAGCTTCTGCCCGGTGTGCCTGGAGCGGGTCTGGCTCAAGCTGGGCGCGCGCAACCGGCCGCACTACGCGCACCTGGCCGGCTCCGAGTGCGCGGCGGCGCAGGGCGAGGGGGCGCTGCACCACGCCGCCAAGGTGCACCTGGCCGAGCAGCTCGGCAGCGGCCGGCCGCTGCGCGTGCGCCCCGTCTGCCACCGCGTGCCGCAGGAGCGGAGCACGGAGCGCTGCACCGCCGCCCCCGAGAACACGTGGCCGCTGGAGTGGGACGAAGTGCGCGTGGAGCACTCCCTTCCCTCCCTGCGCGCCGACCTGGTGCTCCTGCGCGGCGGCGCCATCGTGGCGGCCGTGGAGGTCTACGCATCGCACGCGGTGGACGACGAGAAGGCCGCCAAGTACCGCACCCTTGGGCTTCCCTGGATCGAAGTCCCCGCGCGCGGCGTCCTCCCCGACTACGGCGACCCCTGGACGCCGGACGATCCCCTCCCCCTCCTGGGCGACAGCCGCCTCCACCCTCAGGTCTGGCGCTGCCCGCGTCACGAGGGGCTGTACCGCGGCCTGCTGGAGTATGAGCGCAACGGCACCCACCGCGTGGCGCGCCGGCTGGTCCACGTCTACCGCGCCAACGCCGGCCGCAGCTCCGGCGAGAACCGCTGCCGCGCCGTGGGGATCTCGATGATGGAGCGGCGCGAGGAGGGCGAGCCCGTCGAGTCGTGGCTGGAGCGCGACGACAGCGGTGCGCGCATCGGCTCCCCGGTGCTGAGCGCCGACCGCGCCGAGACGCGGCGCATCCTGCACGAGCAGTTCGGCGCGTGGGCGCGCTGGATGCGCGGCGCGCAGGGTGCCGTGCTGGACAGCCCCATGCGCTGGCTGGAAGCCGCCGAAACCCCACCCGCGTCCGCCGGCGCCTATCCGCAGCGCCTGCGCTGGGACGCGCACGCGGAGACCTTTCGCGGCGCGCCGGAGCTTCCGCAGCTCGCCTGGCCCGTGCTCCCCGCCGTCCCCGGCGCGCCGCACCCCGTCCTGGGCCGCTCGCCGCACTGCTGGACCGAGACGCACCGCAGGGGGCCCATCGTCCACGCCGTCGATGGCCCTGTCTGGCTGACCCTGGTCGCGCACGCGTGGACGGACGCGCAGGGCTCCGCCATCCGCGCCGATGTCGCCGCGTACGTCCACGACGGCGGCCGCTGGCGCACCGTGGAAGGCGCCCCCTTCACCGCCACCCTGCGCGCGCCCGATCCGCCCTGGCACACGCTCCTCCCCGCCATCGCCCGCGCCCTCGCCCCGCTCGACCCCGCGTCGCTGCTCGACGGCGCCGCCGTGCGCGAAGCCGTCGCGGCCCAGCTGGGAGCCTGACCGGGAGCGCCTCACGGGCGCACTACACCTTCAATAGAACTGACAGGCGAACTTCCAGGATCCATCCGCCTCGCGAAAGAAGTATCCGATGCCGTTGTCGGCCCACGCCCACCCTGACTTCTCCTCGCTGCCGACCTGAAAGACAAAGCCTTCGATACCGACTTCATGCTGTATCTCAGCGGGATATCCCCACACCTTCGTACCTGGATGGTTCTGCAGATCGGCAAAGAATTTCTCGGTCGCATCTTCGTCGTCATTCACCGCCGTCAGGTCCAGGAGCGACCACGCATCTTCCCATCCGGGCAACTCGCCCTCCACACGCTTCCACCTGATCGGAAACGGGCGCACGGGTGGCTCGGCCGAGGGGGACGGCAGAGCGACGAGTGACTCCAGGCTCTGGTACTCGCGGATCAGCCAGCCCTCGCCGTGCGGAAGATCGAACGGAATGTCATCGCGGTTCATGAACAGCACCAGCAGCTCCACTCCTTCGAGAGCGGGAGGCACGACCGGCAACTCGGTGACGTTGATCTGGAGGAGCGGGAACATCTCTTTCCCCATATAGGTGGGGAGCTGCTCGCCGGGCAACCCGACACCCCGCCCGCCGAACCACGAACACCGAGGGTCGTCAGGTGGACGAAAACCGCCGATCTCGGCGACGGCCGCCGGGCGAGCGTAACCCGCGAGCTCGCGCAGCACGGCGCCGCTGTCCGAACGGGCCGCCGGCTCGGTCGCCGGGGTTTCCGGGCTCGGATGGGTGCCGCGGCCCAGGAGCCGTTCGATAAATCTTCGAATCATCCGTTGCTCTCCGGTTCCCAAAGCACAGAGCCACAGAGAAAAGACTCCTCGTCTCTCCTCTGTGGCTCCGCGTCTCCGCGTGAGGCCTGCTGTTTACTGGGTTACGAGCTTAGCGCCCGCCGCCCGGGAACCACGAGATGCCGATGTTGATGCGGGCCGTCGTCGCGTCGATGCCCTCGTCGGTGGTCACCGACTCCCCGCCGATCTTGAGGGTGTCCAGCTCGCCCATGGTGAAGCGCACGTTGGCGTCCAGCGCCAGCTTCGGGCTGAAAAAGTAGTTGAGCCCCGCCGCGCCCGTGAAGCCGGTGCCGGAGATCGTCACGTCGTCGCCGCTGTCCTCGTCCTCGTCCACCAGCGCGATGCTGGAGATGCCGAGCTCCAGGTACGGCACGAGCGCGCTCGCCGGGTTGGCGATCGAGAAGCGCCCCGCCAGGTCGGCGTGGCCCAGCCCGAAGTCGCCGCCGTCGGAGCTGACGCTGGCGCCGGTGAGGTTGATGAGAAGGCCGAACTGCGGAGTGAAGTTGTACCCCGCCGTAAAGCTGATCCCGGCGCCGTTCTCGCGCTCGCTCTCGAGGCCGGTCTCTTCGTCCTCGGCGTCGACCTTGACGGAGGAGCCGTTGAGCGCGGCGCCGAGGTGGAAGCCGGCGGTGGTGGAACGGGCCTGCGCCGCGACGTCGGTGGCGCCGGCGGCGAGCGCGAACAGGGAGATCGCGAACATGGAACGAACGGTCATGCTATTCTCCATCCGGAGTGAGGGTGTGCGGGCGGTCGCCCGCGGTGTTCCGCGGCAGCCATGCGCGGCCGCGGAAACGATGTGCGGAAGTGGCTCGGCTCACGCGCCGAAGTCCTTCCAGTCCTGGTCGTAGTAGCGCACGAGCACCGGGTCGTCCAGCCGGTTCACGGCCGCCTGCACGGGGCGCATGTCGGCCGGAAAGTCGAAGAGCGCGGGCACGCCGCTCGGCGTAAGGAAGCGCAGGCCGGCGGGGAGCGCGGTGGGCGGCGCGTACTCGCCGCGGCCCGCCAGGATGAAGCCCCACTCGCCGAACGACGGCACGTACAGGTGGTACGGCCGGGTGCGGAAGCCGACATCGCGCAGGGTGGCGTCGATGCTCCAGAATGCGCGCCGCGCGAACATCGGCGACGTGCTCTGCACCACGGCGAGCCCGTCGCGGCTCATCCGGCGCGCCAGCAGACGGTAGAACGCGCTGGTGTATAGCTTTCCGACAGCGTAGTTGGACGGGTCCGGGAAGTCGGCCACCACGAAGTCGAACATCTCCTCCGTGCGCGACAGCCACTGGAACGCGTCCTCGTTGACCACGCGCACCCGCGGCGACTTCAGCGAGCCGGCGTTGAGCTCCGTGAGCACCGGGTGCGTGGCGAAGAGGCGCGTCATCTCCGGGTCCAGGTCCACCAGCGTCACCTGCTGCACGCCGGGGTAGCGCAGCACCTCGCGCACCGCCAGCCCGTCGCCGCCGCCCAGGACCAGAACGCGCCGCGCGCCGGGGAGCGCCGCCAGGCCGGGGTGCACCAGCGCCTCATGGTAGCGGTACTCGTCGCGCGAGGAGAACTGGAGGTGGCCGTTGAGGAAGAGCCGCAGGTCGTCCTTCCACGCCGTCAGCACGATGCGCTGGTAGCGCGAGTCGCGCGTGAAGACGATCTCGTCCGCGTAGATGCTCCTCTCGGCCGCGCGCGTCAGCCGCTCGGCCCCCACGAAGCCAGCGCAGAGCAGCGCGAGCACGGCCACGCACACCCCCTGCAGCGCCCTTCTCTCCACCAGCACTTCGCGAAAGAGGTGCGTGGACCAGAGCGCGACCCCCGCGTTCACGATCCCGAACGCGATCGCCGACCTCACCAGTCCCAGCTGCGGCACCAGCACGGCGGGGAAGAGGAGCGATGCCCCCAGCGCCCCAATGTAGTCCCAGGCAAGGACGTTGGCGACGACGTCCTTGAACTCGAAGCGGCCCTTGAGGATGCGCATCAGCAGCGGGATCTCCAGCCCAACCAGCGCGCCGATCACGGCCACGAGCGCGTACAGCAGCACCCGGAAAGAGTCCGTGTACGCGAAGGCCAGGAACAGCGCGGCCGACGAGAATCCACCGACCACCGCCACCAGGAGCTCGGTCGCCACGAAGCGCTCCACGAGCCCGCGCGTCACGTAGCGGCTGACCCAGCTTCCCACCCCCATCGCGGCCAGGTAGGTGCCGATGACGGTGGAGAACTGCATGACGCTGTCGCCCAGCAGGTAGCTGCTGAGCGCCCCCGCCACCAGCTCGTAGACGAGGCCGCACGCCGCGATCAGGAGGACGGTGAGAAAGAGCGCGGCGGCACTCCCCTGCGTGCCGGCCGTGGAGGCGCGCGTGCTCAGCCTACGATCGCCGCGCTGATGACGATGCCGAAGGCGATCACCACCGAGCCCATGAGGATGGCGAGGGCGGTGTTGTGCTCCTCGATCAGCTCCTTCCACAGCGTCCCGGGCGTCATGCGGTCCACCACCACCAGCGCCAAGGCCAGGATGACGATGCCGAGGATGGAGTAGACGACGACCGCCAGGATGTCGTTCGCGAGCTGGTTCATTGATCTCCTTTACTTGCCGCCGACGTAGCGGCCGCTGCCGCCGTAGATGGGGCGGTTGGCCCCGGGGTTGTCGCGCACGGAGCGCGGTGTTCCGTCCTGCGCCTCGGTGACCGAGGCCATGCTGTACCCGGTGTACTCCACCCACGCCAGCAGCGCCAGCACGCCGAGCCCGTATGCGATGTAGATGCGCGGACCTTTCATTGGGGAATGGGGATCAGGTGATTACCCGTGCGTCCGTCCAACCCGTAGGGGCGCGATTCATCGCGCCCGTGCCCGCCGCCGCCCCGCCGCCCGCCTTCCACACCAACCTTCGTAGGGGCCGCCCCACGTGGCTGCCCGTGCCCGCCCCCACCCCACCGCCCGACTTTCGCACACCGCAACCCGTAGGGGCAGACCTACGTGTCTGCCCTCCCCCGCCCACACCCCGACACCCGCGCCAGAGCCCATGTCATCCTGACAGAGCCGCCTCCCCCTACCCTCGCGATGCGCAACGCACTCCTGCGGGGCCACACACGGGTCCAGCCAGAGCCGGGCCGGGCATCGCGCCTCACCCCCAACCCCTCGTCACGCGCAGTAGATCCTTCGCTCCGCGCCAAAGATCGCCATACGGGAAAGGACGGTGCCGCGCGTCGCTCAGGATGACAAAATGTTGCCTGGTCCCCCCCAGCCCGCTTCAGCGGGCTTCGCGTGGTTCCAGCCGGGGGATTTATCCCCCGGCGGCGGGCGGCGGCTCCACGCGACGATGACCATCCCCCCGGTGTTGTTCATCGCCGGTGCGCCGGTGCCCACAGCCCCATTCCCCATTCCCCATTCCCCATTCCCCATTCCCCATTCCCCATTCCCCATTCCCCATTCCCTCAGTCATCATCGTCCTCCTCCGGCGCATAATCGCTCTCCTGCCAGCGCTGCGACTCAAATCCGATGGACGCGAACGCGGCGAGCGCGGCGGGGGCCGCGAGGAGGAGGAAGGCCGCGAAAAAGAACCCGCTCCCGGGCACGTCGTGCGTCAGAGTGACGGCGTACACGACCGGCACCTCCGCCTCCGGATCGATCAGGAGCTGGTAGCGGCCCGCGGGCACCGAGGAGAGCCGCACGTCGTCCGAGGACGAGCCCTCGCTCCAGCTCTCGCCCCCCTCCACCCCGTGGTACTTGCTCACCTCGCGCGCGAACACCAGCCGCTTCCCCGTCTCCTCGTTGACCAGCGCAAAGGAGAAGAAGGCCCACGCGTTGTCCAGATTGGTGTCCACCTTCACCTGGAGGACGGCCGGGCGCCCCGTCAGCACGATGGGGCCGGCCTCGATGGAGTTGGAGTCCTCTGGAAGACCGGGCCGGAAGGCGTAGCGCTCGCTGAACACCCGGTCGTTGCGCGCCGTGGCGCAGCGCCCCGCCGTCAGCACCGTGAACAGCGCCATCAGGATCATGAACGCCCGCCGGTAGCGCCGCGATCGGTCCGTGTGCGGCGACGGCTGGCAGGCGAACACGCCCCTGGGCGCGGGCGGCAGCCCCGGAAGCCCGAAGTTCTTCCAGATGGTGGCGGGCGGAACGTACTCCGCCAGCGTCCACGTGGACTCGCCGGCGGTATCCTCCCACGAGAGCATCCGCGGCGGGTGCACGAAGTCGCGCACCAGCTCCTCGTCGCCGACGTGGACCTCCCACGGGAACTCGCCGAGGACAAAGGTGGTGGTCGCCGTGTCGGTGGCGAAGTGCTTGAAGGTCTCGCCGTTCAGCGTCGCGATGGGGCGCCCGCCCGCTGTCCCCATCTTTGGGATGGAGTGCAGGGGAGTGGCGTCCGTCCAGTGCCCCGTCTCCTCCGTGAGGTAGCGGAAGCCGCGCTCCGGGTGGAAGAGGACGTACTCGGACCACGGGTACTGCACCGCTTCCTCGGTCACCGAGCGGATCTGGAAGCCGATCACCTCCCACTCCGCCCCGTGCAGCCGCCCGCGCGTGCCCAGCGGGATGCGCGGCGAGTGCGTCAGCCGCTGCTGGAAGCTCTGCAGCACGCGGAGGCCGGGGTCCTGCGCGTCCAGCACCGATCCGCACGAGCCGCACACCACACTCACCGTGCGCCCGGCGGCGCGCACCGTCACCGCGCCGCCGCACTGGGGGCAGCGAAGGGTGCGCACCTCCTGCGCCTTCGGGGCCTCGAGATCGCGCAGCCCCGTCATCTTCAGCGCGTCCCACGACACCGACTCGCCCGCGAAGAGGAGGGGCGGCGACTCGCTGTAGTCGATCGTCCCCACCCGCCCGTCGTGCGAGCGCAGGTCTGCGAAGAGGATCTCTTCCTTGTCCCAGTACGCGAAGGGGAGGTCCCCCTCGGTCCCGGCGTAGCGCGCGCGCACCACCTCGGTCACCTGCAGAGGACCGCCGCTCTCTTCCACCACGTCGCCGGGCCGCACGCTGTCCGGCGCGGGGAGCACGGTCGGCGCGGCGAGGACGGTCATCGACAGCTCGCCGTCCGCCTCGGCGAGCCATGCGCTCGCGCCGCCGCCGGTCACGACGTGCCACTCGTTCCACACGCCCCGCTCCCACGCGTAGGCGATGCGCCCGACGACCTCGAACGAGCGCCCGCCGTACTCGCCGCGCGTGCCGAGCCGGATGCGCGAGTCGGCGCTCGGCGGTGCGGAGACGACGCCCACCCGCTCCAGCGCCACGTCGTGCCGCACGATCACGGACGAGCAGTACGGGCAGACGCTCTGCACCGTGCCGAACCAGCGGAACTCGAACGGACCCCCGCAGCTGGGGCACTGCGCGGCGAGCGCCGTCACGCGGCCACCACCGCGGCGTACGGCCGGTCCACCGCGCGCACCGTCACCTCGTCCGCGCCGAAGCGGGCGAGCAGCTCGGCGGCGAAGTCCCACTCAGCGCGCGGGCGGCAGCAGAAGAGGTTGAGGCAGAGCGAGCCGTGCTCGGGAAAGGTGTGCACGGTCAGGTGGCTTTCGGCCAGCAGCACCATCCCGGTGACGCCCCCCGGCCCCGGGAACTTGTGCCAGAGCGGGTCGCCGACCGGGTGCAGCCCCAGCCCGGCCACCACGGCCGCGAAGAGGGTGCGCAACGCCTCCACGTCGCCCAGCGGCGCGGGGTCGCAGCCGTGCGCCTCCACCAGCCACTCGCGGCCGTCGGTCACGCGGGCTCCGGGATGTGCGGGGTGGGGATGGCGAAGCGGGGCACGGCGGGCTGGGCGAGGGGATTTCCGGCGGACGGAAGTATACCCCACACCGCGCCGCGCCTCAACCCCGGCGGCGCCAGGGGAAAACGGGAGAACCGTCCAGGTGGTTCTTTCAGTTCCCTCTGTGGCTCTGTGTGAGACTATCTGTTCTTCTTCTTTCTCCTGCGTCTCTGCGCCTCTGCGTGAGACCCGCTGTTCTCGCGCTCGAAGCCCCGGCCGCTACGGACGGGGCCCCTGCGAGGTGTACATCCGCGATTCGCTCCCTTCGCCGCGCAGGTTCGGCGGAAGGAGCTCGATCTGCGCGGCGGTGAGGATCTCGCGAACTCGCGGGAGATCCTTTTTGAACGAGGCCCAGATCGCCTCCTCCACGCGCCGCCGCCCGGCGATGATCCAGTTGACGTCCACCGTCTTCCCCGCCCGCGCGATCTGCGTGGAGAGGTCCAGCTTGAGCGAGTCCACGCGCTGGTTGTCCGCCCTCTGGATGGCGGTCAGCGCCGTGACCTGCTCGGGGGTGAGGGCGAGCTGCTCGCGCAGGTTGAGCACCTGCTCCGCGTTCCCCACCTCGCGCATGGGGAACGAGAGCTTCTTGATCTCCTCCGGCCGCGCGCTCTGGCTGTCCGCGAAGGTGCGGGCCACGCGCACGATGCGCTCCGCCGCCTGCCGGTCCTGCCCCTTGCCGATGTTCATCCGCACGTCCAGCGTCACCCGGAAGGGCGATCCGAAGGCGCTGAGCGTGGAGCGCGGCTCGCCGAAGCGCGGGTTCACCTCGTAGCGGAACGAGCGGTCCGCGGGGTTGAACCCGCGCACCGTGTAGAGCACCGGGTCCGGGAAGGGCTGCGTCCCCCACCCGCGCAGGCCGCCGCTGCCGTGGAGGAGCTGGTCCGCGGCGCCCGGCAGGTTGGCCAGGTACATCGACGCGGTCACCCGCCGTCCCAGCGAGCCGCCGAGGTTGAGGTTGTTGTAGCCGATGCTCGCGTCCAGCGTCTGCGTCCATGGTCCGCGGCAGCTGTTGCGTTCCGCCGCGCGCCCCAGCTGCGAGGTGAGGCACTGGCGCGCGTTGGAGGGCACGTCGCGCAGCACACCCTCCATCCCGCTCGCCAGCGCGGGGTCGCTCACCGTGGCGGGGTCGAAGATGAAGGCGCGGTCCAGCCCCAGCCCGTCGCCGTTCACGTCGCCCGCCACGGAGGGGGTGAAGGGGACGCCCGAGGTCAGGCGGCCAAAGAGCGAGACGCTGATCCACTTCATCCGCATCCCGCCCTGGATGGCGAACTGGTGCCGCGCGATGGAGCCGTCCGCCGTCTCCACCGCGCGCGGGTCGCCGAACGCGGCGCCGTCGAAGCCGCGCGACTCGCCCCGCGCGCCGGCCAGGGTGTAGCTCATCGAGAAGCGCCGCGCGTGCCCCACGTCCGGCGTCACCCGTCCCGTGACCTGCCACGACGACGAGCTGAGGTCGGAGACGCGCTCGTCCACCCGCCCCAGCTCGCGCTGGATGCGCGCCTCGGTGGCGCTGGTGGCCCCCGTCCCCGGCTCGATGGAGGCGGGCGAGACGAACACCGGACGGCCCCCCTCGGCCGCCAGCACGAAGCGCGGCTCCCCGCCGAAGTTGAGGTCGCGGCGGCTTCCCACGGCGCGGTTCCACGAGCGGGTCCCATCGACGCCGAAGCTGACCTTCCGGATGCTGGACGACCAGCCCAGGCTGGCGCGCCAGGAGTGCGGCGCGTCGTAGTCCGCGCCGAAGAGCTGCGCGCGCGGTGAGATGTCGGTGAGGGTGCCGCCCTCGCCCGCGCACGCCTGCGGGATGGCGGCGGGGTCGTCCAGGAAGCCGCGCCAGTCCGGCGCCGGCACGGCCGAGCCCAGGCAGGTCAGCTCGCGCAGCCCGCCGGCGAGCCCCGTGCCGCGCAGCGCGTCGTCCAGCAGGCTCGCGGGAAGGGCGTTGCGGAACTTGCCGATGCCGCCCTGCACCATGCCGCCGCGCCAGAAGCTCGCCGCGCCCAGCGAGCTGTTCGTCATGCTCATCCTGGCGGGGCGGTAGCTCCAGGTGAATCCCAGGCGCGGGCTGATGCTCACGCGGTTCGGCAGGCGGTCCGTGCGCACGCCGAACGCCTCGCGCAGCACGGTGTTCTCCTCGGGCGCGTCCAGGAAGCGGTTTCCCTCCACCCGCGCCCCGTACGTCAGCTGCAGGCTCTTGAACATCCGGCGCGAGTCCGCCCACGCCAGGGCCCCCGACCACTGCCGGCCGCTCGCCTCGGTGGAGCCGAACTGGCGCCGGAAGCTGTACGGCCGGTTCTCCACCACGTCCGCCAGCGAGCGGTAGTCGTAGCTCCCCAGCCGGTTGGCCGCCGTCTCGTTGGAGAACCCCGCCAGCACCGACTCCACGAACAGCTTGCGCCGCAGCGTGTTGTCCGTGGAGAGCCAGGTCAGCTCGTCGCGGAACTGGAGCGTCCACTCGGCCGAGCGGAACTCCTCCAGGCTGTTGCCCCCGAACGAGACCGGGGTGAGCACCGGCTGCCCGCCGCCCAGGTCGGACGACACCAGCACGCGCCCGCCGGGGAGCGCCAGGTGCGGGCTCCCCCGCCGCCGCGCCCACGTGGCGCCGACCATGGGCTCGTGCAGGTAGCTCGTCCACAGGTAGTGCGACGACGCCAGACTCAGCCCCGTGCTCACGTTCCACGCCTCGCCCGTGTACCCGGGGGTGGCGCGCGGCGTCTGCCGCAGCGCGTCGGAGTGCTCCACCTTGCCGAACACGAGCAGGTTGGCGCGGCTGGTGCCGTTGGGATCGCGATCGAGGCGCACCGTCAGCGAGGCGGCGTCCTGCAGCCGTCCGCCGAAGTCGCCCGGGCCGAGCGCCACGCCCGCGCCGCGAAGCGTGCTGAGGAGGCGGGTGACGGAGTCCGGGTGGATCCCCGACAGGCGCAGCGCGTCGCGGTCGGAGCTGAGGAGAGTGGAGGAGCCGGCCCGCGCCACGGTGGCGCTGAAGCCGGCGTTGTAGTAGTAGCGCCCCGGCACCAGCTCGCCGCTCCCGCCCGCCCCGAAGACGGTGCGCGGCCCCTGCCCGCCGAGCCGCGCCAGCGCGGGATCGGTGAGGCGCTGCACCGGCGCGTCCAGCACCAGGCTGGCGGAGCGGTTGTTGAAGGTGCCGCCCGGCGCGATGGTGGCCGCGAGCTGCGCACCGCTGAACCCGCCGCGCGTGGGGTCCCACGGCGAGGTCGCCACCTGCAGCGACGAGCGCATGTCGCGCGGAAGGTCGGCGTCGCCCACGTTGAGGCCGTTGAGGGTGCGCGAGTTCTGCTCCGCGCCCAGCCCGAAGACGGAGGGCCCCTGCGGCGTCATCTGCACTCCAGGGACGAGCGCCGCCAGCGCGTCCAGGTTCCCCTCGCTCCCCGGCGCCATGCTGCCGGGCACGGGCTCGGCGCGGCCGGTCAGCACCCCGTCGCGCTCGCCCATCGCCTGCCCGCGCGGCGCCTGCCGCCGGCGCGTGGCGACGGTGAGGGTGTCCAGCCGCACCCGTCCGCCGCTCCCGACCGCGACGCGCACCACGGCCTCGCGCTGGCCCGCGGCAAAGGTCACGCGGGTCTGCGCCGCGGGCCTTCCCGCCACGCTCACCAGCACCTGGTACGCGCCTCCATCGCCGGGCGCGTTGGCGGTGAAGCGCCCCGCCGAGTCCGCCGTCGCGCGCGCCTCGGCCCGCGAGCGCACGTGCGTCACGCGCACTTCCGCCCCCGCGACCCCCGCTCCCGCCCCGTCCACCACCTGCCCCCGTATGACACGCGCCGCCTCCTGCGCGCCCAGCGGGGCGGCCAGCGCACACAGTACGGCGACGAGCACGGTGATCGTGGAGGTGCGTGACACGGAGATCCTGGGGAGGCAACGCGGAGGGGCGGCGAGAACATCTGTTGTAAGATGCTGC
>DASVVI010000494.1:0-1559 GCA_036386635.1 Longimicrobium sp. | reverse complement strand
CCTACGCCGGCGTGCGCGCCGAAGTGGTGGCCTCGCCCGACGAGCGGACGGAGCTGGACCTGCGCGACCCGCGCGGCAACGTGGCCGTGCGCTTCGCACCCGAGGCCGAGCCGGGCGAGGCGCCGGAGTTTACCGACGCCCTGCGCATCGGCGACGGGGGCGCGGTGTGGGTGCGCGACGACGTGAGCGTGGGCCCCGACGGGGTGCGCTTCCGCCCGGCCGTGGAGACGCAGGTGGAGACCAACTGGACGATGGGGCTGCACGACGGCGGCACCGGCTCGTCGTTCGGCAAGAAGCCCGGCACCACGCCGGGCGACGAGGTGGACGTGGGGCCGCCGCCGGAGTACGTGGCCGGCGAAAAGGAGATGCGCGTCGTCTTCGAGCGGGCGGAGACGCCCGTGGGGCGCCGCCGCGTGGTGATTGGGCACGTGGAGCGCGACGGCGGGCCGGCGAGCTTCCAGCCGTCGGTGATCGTCTACGACCGGCCGCCCACCGCCGCCGAGGAAGGCTCCTCCACCGTGGAAGTCTGGGGCGACCTCTTCATCCGCGGCACCGCGTACCTCACGGGCGTGCAGCGGGTCTCCCGCGGCAGCACCCCCACGGCCGGCGGCACCGACGAGCTGGACCTGCTGCTGCGCCAGATGGCGGGGCCGCTGGCCGGCGCCTTTCGCGCGTTCCTGCTGAGCGACCCCGACTGGCTGGACAGCCTCGGCGACGTGCTGGCCGACCGCGTTCCCCAGGACCCGGAATTCGTGGCGCAGGTGGCGGAGTCGCTCCAGGAGACGGAGAGCTTCATCACGATCGTGGCCGCGGAAGCGTCGGACGACGTCGCCACGGCGCTGGTGAACGACGACACGATGCTCAACACCCTGGTGGTGCGGCTGCGCAACAACGCCGCCTTCCTCGCCGGCCTCTCCAACGAGCTGGGGAACAACGCCACCTTCCTGGGCAACGTCTCCGGCCAGGTGCGGGCGAACCCCCAGTTCGTAACCGACCTCACCGCGCAGCTGCGCGACACGGCGCCGTTCATCGCCGCCGTGGGCGAGGCGCTGCGCACCAGCGGGCCGTTCGTCGGCCAGATCTCGGCCGCCCTGCGCGCCGACGAGACTTTCATCGCGGCGCTGGCGGACCGGCTGCGCGCCAACGCCCCTTTCGTGTCCGCCCTGGCGACGGCGCTGGGGAGCAACGCCACCCTCTCCGCCGCCGTCGGCGACCGCCTCAAGAACGATGCGGCGCTGGCGGCGGGGGTGTCGTCGCAGATCGCCGCCGCGCCGGGCACCGTCACCACCGCGGTCGTGCAGCACCTGGGCACGGGCGCGGGGGCAGCCGCCCGCAACGGGCTCGCGGCCACCCTGACGGGCCCCATCCTGGACCAGGCGACGCTCGGCTCACCCCTGTCCAGGAGGATCGCGGACATCGTGGTGGACGAGGTGGAACCCGGCGAGGGGAACATCGCCAAGCGGCTCACGCAGGCGATGATCGACCAGATCAGGGACGACCCGCAGCTGCGCGACGAGCTCAGACAGGCGCTGGCCACCTGACATGAGGGACTCGGTGGG
>DASVVI010000493.1:0-4497 GCA_036386635.1 Longimicrobium sp. | reverse complement strand
CCGAGACGCACACGTGGTTGGGGACGATGCGCACCCGGTCGCCCACGCGCGGGCTCCAGTCGGTGGCGGACAGGTCGAGCAGGCCGTGCTCCTCCGACACGGCCTTGACCACGACCTCCGGGTGCTCCAGAAGCGCGCCGTAGCCGCCACCGGTGGCGCGCAGCTCCTCCTTGGCGAGCGCCTTGGAGCCCGCATCCACCACCGCCTGCCCCGTCACCGCCGTGCTGACCACGGTCGCGAGCACGGTGTACGCGCACTCGTCCCACGCGCAGGCGCCGATCTCGGCCGTCGTTCGGTCGTTGAAGATGTTGGTGCCGGGGCGCAGTTCGGTGATCCCCGCCACCTCGTGCGAGCGCCAGAAGGTCGGTGTCGATCCGCCGCTCACCACCCTCGGCCGCAGCCCCGCGTCCGCCAGCGCGGCGATGCGTTCGGCGAGGCGGGCGTCCAGTGCGGCGAGCGCCTCGTCCTGCTCCGCGACGGGGCCGCGGATGTGTCCCGGGTAGAACATGATACCCCGGTACTCCACTCCCGGTGTCTCGCTCGCCCGCCGCGCCAGTTCCACCGCGTGCTCCGGCGATCCGAGACCGACGCGTCCCATCCCCGCGTCCAGCTCCACGAGCACGCCGGTGGTCCGCCCCGCGCGGCGCGACGCCTCCGCCAGCGCGTCCAGCGCCTCCGCCGAGTCCAGCCCCACCGTGAGGCGCACGTGCTCGGGGAGGCGCATCAGCCGCTCCAGCTTGCTGGCGCCGAAGGGCGGATAGGCGAGGAGGATGTCGTCCACCGCCGTCGCCATCACCTCCGCCTCGCGCGGCGTCGCCACCGTCACGCCGACGGCGCCCAGCCGCACCTGCTCGGCGGCCAGCTCCGGCGTCTTGTGCGTCTTCGCGTGCGGCCGCCAGTCGAGCCCGTGCGCGCGGCAGTACGCGGCCGCGCGCCGCAGGTTCGCCTCCATCCGCTCCACGTCCACCAGCGCCGCGGGTGTCTCCAGATCGTCCAGCGTCATGGTTTACCGTATGTGTACACGTGGCCGGGACTCGCCTCTCATGCCCTCCCCCCGGGAGCGCGCAGTAGATCCTTCGTTTCGCGCCAGAGGATAGCGCACGGGCGAGGTCGGTGAAGCGCTTCTCTCAGGATGACAGAAGGGGGTTCTGCGCGCGACCCATCCCCTGTCATTCTGAGGGAGCCGCCCGCTTCAGCATCGGCCCAGCACACCACACTCCTTGCGGCGACCGAAGAATCTAGCCCGCGCCGGGCTGGGACTCGCGCCGCACCCCGGACCTCTCGAAACGCGCAGTAGATCCTTCGTTCGCGCCAGAGGGTAGAGCACGGGGGAGATCGGTGAAGCGCTTCACTCAGGATGACAAAAGAGAGGGGGTCACCCCCCGATCCCCGTCACTCCAGCGGCCCGGCGCCGTAGCGCGGCGTGTTCTGCGTAAGGGCCTGCACGAAGCCGGTGCGGCGGAGATAGCCGTTCTCGCGCATCACCTTTACGAGCTGCGCCTTTTCACGAAGGAGGAGCATCTGCTGCTCCGGGCCGGCGATGTTGAGCTCGCGGTTCAGCTCGGCTAGGCGCTCCAGGTGCGCGCGCTCCAGGATCTGCGACACGCTCCCGCGAAAGAACGCCTCCGCCGGCACCATCGACGCGATCTCGGGGTCCCCGCGCAGCTCTTCGAGGAGCGGCTGCACCGCGGGCGGGAAGCGGGTGAGCCACTCCCCCTCGGGGTCGCGGTGGCCCTCGGCGTCCAGCAGGCCCTGGAAGAGCGTTCGGTAGAGAGGGAGCAGCAGGGCGTCCGCCTCCACGTGCTTCGCCGCCTCCTCCACCCAGCGCTCGTCGTGCACCATCAGCAGGAGGAGCGAGCGCTCGGCATTCGTGCGCATGTCCTTGCGCGCGGGCCTCTGCGCGAAATCCTCGGCGCGGCGGCCTTCGTCGCGGCGGCGGCGCTCGAGCGGGCCGGGCGCACGGGGATCGCGCGACGCGGCCTCGGCCACCTCGCGCTCCAGCGTCTCGCGCGGGACGCCCGTCTTCTCCGAGATGCGCCCGATGTACACGCTCCGCACCAGCTCGTCGGAGGCGGCGCGGACGGTGGGGAGGAGCGAGTCGATCGCCTGGCGGGTGCCCTTGATGCTGGAGAAGAAGTCCTTGCGCTCCAGGATCTGGATCTTGCGCTCCATCACGTCCACCGCGTCGTCCAGGAAGCGGCGGAGCGCGGCCTGCCCCTTGTTGCGGACGAGCGAGTCGGGATCCTCTCCCTCCGGCAGCGTGGCGACGAGGACCTCCAGGCCCGCGCGCAGGAGCTCGTCGCCGGTGCGAAAGGTGGCCTTGAGGCCGGCCTTGTCGCTGTCGTACAGGAGGATGGCGCGCGGGGCGTAGCGGGCGATCAGCTCGCACTGCTCCTGTGTCATCGCCGTCCCCAGCGGCGCCACCGCGTTCCCCACCCCGTGCGCGGCGAGGGAGACGTAATCCATGTAACCTTCGACGACCAGCACCGCCTCTTCCTTGCGGATGGCGCCGCGGCTCCATCCCAGGCCGTACAGGACGCTGCCCTTGTGGTAGACGGGCGACTCGGGGGAGTTCAGGTACTTGGGCGTCCGCTCGTCCGCCTCCCCGAGGATGCGCCCCCCGAACGCCACCACGCGCCCGCTCAGGTCCTCGATGGGGAAGATGATGCGCGCGCGGAACGCGTCGTAGGGGTCACGCGCGTTCTTCGACTCCTTGGCCAATCCGAGCGCCAGCAGGCGTCCGTTGTCGATGCCGTGCTTGCGCGCGGCCTCGCCCAGCGCCGTCCACTCCTCGGGCGCCCAGCCCAGCCCGAAGCGCTCCGCCGTCTCGCGGGAGATCCCGCGCCGCTCCAGGTACTCGCGCGCGGGCTTGCCGCGCTCGTCGTCCCAGAGCCGCTTCCTGAACCAGTCCGCCGCGAAGGTGTTCACCTCGTACAGCGGCTGGTTGGGATCGACCTCCTGGCGCCGCGCCCGCTCGTCCGGGATCTCGATCCCCACGCGCTCCGCCACCGTACGGATCGCCTCAGGGTAGCTCATCCCCAGGTGCTTCATCAGGAAGGTGAAGACCGTGCCCCCCTCCCCGCACACGAAGCACTTGTAGTACCCCTTGGACGGATCCACGGAGAAGTTGTTCCCCTCGCCGCCGTGCAACGGGCACGGCCCGCGGAAGGTCCTCCCGGAGCGCTTGAGGCGCGTGTGCTCCGAGACGATCTCCACGAGGTCCGCCTGCTGTCGGACCTGTTCGACGAGGTGATCCGGGATCGGCACGGACTGCGGGGAATGGGGAATGGGGAATGGGGAATCGCTCCCTCACCCAAGCTGCTGCTGCGCGGTGTGCGGCCATTGCCCCCGCACTCACGCACTCACGCACTCACGCACTTCTGTTACGCGAACTCCACCACCGTCACCCCCGTTCCGCCCTCGAACAGCTCACCGGCGCGCGAGGTCAGGATGCGGCGGTCGTTCTTGATCAGGTCGCGGACGTGGGCCCGCAGCGCGCCGGTGCCCTTGCCGTGGATGATGCGGAACGACGGCAGGCCCGCAAGGATCGCGTCGTCCACCGCGCGGCCGAGCACCGTCTCCACCTCGTCCACGCGCATTCCGCGCAGGTCCACCTCCGGGTGCGCCTCGCTGCTGTGCGAGTAGTAGCCGGCCGTCGGCTTGCTCCGCTCGCGCTGCTGGTCGCCCGCCGGGAGCGGGGACAGGTCCTCGCGCGGCAGGAGGATGCGGATGGAGCCCGCTTCCACCAGCGCCTTGCCGTCGCGCACCTCCACCACGATTCCGGTGCGTCCCAGCGACTCGATCCTCACGCGGACGCCCGCCTCAAGCGCCACCGCGTCTGCCGTGCGCGCGGGATTCGCGCCCGTCCTCTTGCGCTCCTGCGGCACGCGCTCGCGCTGGCGGGTCGCGGCCTCCTCCACGCGGCGGCGGGCGGCGCGTGAGGCCTCCTCCAGCTGCGCCGCGTCGGCCAGGCCGCGCACCTCCTGGATGGCGGCCTCCACCTCGGCGCGGGAGCGGAGGAGGAGGTCGCGCGCCTGCTGCCGTGCCCGCCGCTCCGCGTCGCGCTCCTTCTCCTTGAGCGAGCGCTCGCGCTCCTCAAGCGCCTGCTGCAGCGCGCGCGTCTCCGCCAGCTGGCGCTCCAGCGCGACGGTGGCTTCGGATAGGCGCAGCTCCTTCGCCTCCAGGTCCAGGAGGAGGCGGGCCACGTCGCGCTCGCCCTGCGGCAGCGCGGACTCCGCGTGCTCCAGCACCGACTCCGCCATCCCCAGCCGCCGCGCGATCGCCAGGCCGTACGAGCGGCCGGGGATCCCTTTCACCAGGCGGTACGTCGGCTGCAGCCGCTCCGCGTCGAACTGGAGCGATGCGTTCATCACGCCGCGCTCCTCCGTCGCGAGCAGCTTGAGCTGTCCCAGGTGCGTGGTGGCCACGGTGAAGGCGGAGCGGCGCGTCAGCTCGATGAGGATGGCGCGGGCCAGCACGCCGCCCTCCACCGGGTCC
>DASVVI010000492.1:0-1582 GCA_036386635.1 Longimicrobium sp. | reverse complement strand
GTGGCGGTGGGCGAGTACGACGAGATCTCCTCCGCCGAGGTCCCCGGCTTCACCGACGCGCTGGTGAAGGCGCTCCCCGGCCTGCGCGAGCACCGCTGCAGCATCGGCGAGCGCGGCGGCTTCATCACGCGCTTGCGCCGGGGTACCTACGCCCCACACATCGCCGAGCACGTGGGGCTGGAGCTGCAGACGATGGTGGGGCACGACGTCGGCTTCGGCCGCGCGCGCGGCGGCGACCGCGACGGCGAGTACACCGTCGTCTTCGAGCACTTCCACGCCGAAGTCGGCACGCGCTCCGCCGCCCTGGCGCTGGAGGTGGTGCAGCGCGCCTTCGCCGGCGAGCTGGAGACGGTGGACTACGCCATCGCCGAGCTGGAGTCGCTCACCACGACCCCGGACGTCCCCGCGCTCCACCAGTCGGTGCTCTGCGGCATCACCGGCGGCGACGGCCGCGCCGAAGTGCGCGACGAGATGGCGCGCCGCGGCATCGGCGGCGACGAGCTGGTGGTGGACGTGGCACCAGCCTACATCCTCAACGCCGGCCTCCCGTACGACCGCTCCGAGCTTGCCATCGTGCTCGACTCGGACCCCGTGGACGTCCCCGAGCGCTACCGCGAAAAGGATCGCGCGCGGCAGCTCGTCTCCGTGCTGGCGGACGGGGTGCGGCGCGGCGGCGTGGTGGTGTGCCCCGCGCGCGAGTGGGAGGTGCAAGACCGCGCCCGTGACGCCGGGTGCCTGGTGGCCGTCTTCGCCACGGACGACCGGGTGAGGGCCCGCGACACCCGCGTGGCCCACTCGGTCGCCTTCGTGCGCGACGGCCACATCCTGGTGGACATGGGCGGCGAGACGATGGACGACGGCGAGCTCCTCCCCGACGTGCCCGTGGCGGCGCAGGTGGCGGCGGCGCTGGCCGTCCGCTCGCTGCGGCAGCTCAAAGGGGAAAGCTGATGTCGGTCGAGGTTTCGGAAGACAACGAGAGCGGGCAGCCGGAGATCCCCACCCGCCGGCGCACGGACCGCCACACGGGCGTGCTGGTGCTCATCGGCGGCGCGTGCGATCCCGAGGGTGCGGCCTTCAAGTCGTTCATCGACCTGTGCCGCTCGCGTCCGGGTGGCGGCAAGATCGTGGGCCTCACCACCGCATCGCACGAGCCGGTGGAGTCCGCCAACGACTGGATCCAGGCCTTCGCCACCGCCGGCGTGCGCGACGTCGCCATCCCCATCGTCGACTCCCGCGACCGCGCGCAGGACCGCACCGTCGCGCGCATGATCTCCGAGGCCGACGGCGTCTTCCTGGGCGGCGGCGACCAGGTGCACCTGGTGACGACGCTGGCCGGCTCGCGCGTGGGCCACGCCATCAACGACCTGTACGGCTGCGGCGGCGTCATATGCGGCACCAGCGCCGGCGCCGCCGCCCTCACCGAGACCATCCTCGCCGGCGGCGAGCCCGACGAGTACGGCCAGATGCAGCAGCTGCACCTGGGCCCCGGCTTCGGGCTGTTGGGCTTCCGCGCCGTCATAGACACGCACTTCACGCAGCGCCGCCGCCTGCAGCGCCTCTTCATGGTCATCGCCCGCAACGC
>DASVVI010000491.1:0-2444 GCA_036386635.1 Longimicrobium sp. | reverse complement strand
GCACTCACGCACTCACGCACTCACGCACTTCCCTTCAAAACCAAACCACCTTCCGCTGCGCCGCCGAGTCCTGCCGAGCGGGGGCCGGGGCGCGGGCGCGGTCGTAGCCGGCCAGGATGCCGCTCGCGACGGGGTCGTCGGGGGCGATGCGCACCAGCTCGTCGGCGGCGGAGCGGAGGCCGCGGACGGCGACCTCGCGGGCCTGGGCGGCCTGGGCGGGCTGCGCCGTGTCCGCCATGCGCGCGAGCTGCCCAAGCGCGTGGACGTACGCGGAGCCGGTCTGCTGCACCAGGAGGGCGGCCTGGCGCGAGTTCTCGGCCTGCACCCGCGCCACCACCACCTCGGTGGAGCGGGCGCCTACCCACTGCCCCACGGCCACCCCGCTGGCGAAGAGGGCGAGCGAGGCCGCCACCGCGCTCCCCACCCACGCCGCCGGAAAGCGCAGCCGCCGGCCCCGCGGCTCCAGCGCGCCCCGCTGGCGGAGGGCGTGCACGGTGCGCTCTTCCAGGAGGCGCCCCGGCTCCCGCTCGCGAGGGAGCGCCGCGAAGAGGCTGCGCTCGGCCGGGGTCAGCTCGTCGTCGTCGTGTCCTGCGTCCTGCATCGTCATACGGTCCTCGTCGGCGCGGGGTCGAGCAGCTGGCGCATGGCCCGCCGCGCGCAGGATAGCTGGCTCTTGGATGTGCCGGGCACCACGCCCAGCATCTCCGCGATCTCCTCGTGCTTGAAGCCTTCCACGTCGTGCAGCACCAGCACGGCGCGGTAGCCGGCGGGGAGCAGGGCGAGCGCCCGCTCCAGGTCGATCCGCTCCCCCAGCGGCGGGGGAGCGCGCCACGGCTCCGGCACGTGCTCCGGGTCCGCCTCCCACCGGCCGCGGCGGCGCTGGAGTCCGCGCGCCACGTTCAGCCCGATCCCGGTGAGCCACGTGGCGAACGCCGCCTCCCAGCGAAACTCCGCCAGCCGCTCCGTGGCGCGGATCCAGGTCTCCTGCACCACGTCCTCGGCGTCCTGCTCGGCGCCGCCCAGCACGCGCAGCACCACCTGGAAGAGGCGCGGCGTGTGGCGTCGGTAGAGCGCTCGGAAGGCGGACTCGTCGCGACGCAGGAGGAGTGCGTCGGCGAGTTCGCGGTCCGTGGCGGGAGCGGGCGGAGCTGCGGTCGCGGTTGTCATCGCCAGATAGGTAGCACGGCGCGGCGAAAAGGTTGGATGAGCGGATGATGAGGACGGCAGGCGCCACTCGGACTGACACAGGCGCACGCTCCAAAAACACAGAGGCACGGAGCTCGATCGTCTCCGTGCCTCTTTTTCCCTCATTGAGATCGCCGTCAGTCCCGCGGCGGCCGCACCTTCTTGAAACGGGCGCGCGCGTCGGGGCGCAGTGCGCGCAGATGATCGGCTCCGGCGTTGATGATGATCGTCGCCGCGTTCACGGCTTCCTCCACGACACCCCGGTCTACGTCGTCCTCGGGCTCGTATTCCAGCGCGTGCCGATGGGTGCGCAGGCCGTTCATCGCATCGAGCGCGGAACGCAGTGCGGGGTCGGTCACCAGCGCCCCGGCGAGGTCGAAGGTGACGAAGTGGTGCCCCTCGCCGCCGCGCGGCCGGTAGCCGCCGGCACGCACAATAGCGGTCGCGGCGATGCGGCCGGCGTCGTAGGCCCGGACTAGCCTCGCGTCCAGGCTCGCGCTCGCCAGCCGAGCATCCGCGTACGCCACCACGGCCTTGCCCCAGAACGCGGCTACTTCGTCGTCGCCAGCGGGGCGCACCTCGGCCCTTCCGCTCTCGATGTGCCGGGCGATGGCCGGATTCGGCACGGGGTCAGGGGGCGAGGAGGACATCTTCCGATCCGATCAGCCATGCCTTGGGTCCGCTCACCACGTCGAGGAGGAACGCGCTGCCACGGCGCAGCTTCTCCGCGAGGGCGGCGGGGGTGAACCGCTGCACGTCGAGAGGGCGGTTCAGGAGCGACTCGGCTTCGATCATCGCGCGGCCGATGGCCGCGGTGGGCATCCCCTCCTCCACGATCAGCACGTCCACGTCGCTTCCGTGGCGCGCACCGCCGCGCACGGTGGAGCCGAACACGAACGCCGCCTGGATCCCGGGGACGTCACGGAGCACCTCGCGCACGACCTCCACTGGGTCCCCATGCTCGCGAAGGAGGGTGCGGAACGCGGTCCAGCTTGGATGGCTGGGTATCGGGTCGAAGTAGACCCTGCCGCCTTCTTCCGCGCGTCGGACCAGCCCGAGCGCCTCGAAGCGGCGGAGCTCGCGCTGCAGGGCGCCCGTCCCCATTCCCGTGCGCTCCTGGAGGGCGCGGAGGTGAAGGCGCTGGTCGGGGTGTACGAGGAAGTGGGTCAGCAGCCGCACCGTCCCGCCACTGAGCAGTTCTCGGAGGGTCGCCATCTTCAACGCGGGTTCGCAGGTGTACCCAAAGTTGGTACGCCGGG
>DASVVI010000490.1:0-8025 GCA_036386635.1 Longimicrobium sp. | reverse complement strand
ACGCACGCGCACGGCGACCACGCGCGGTGGGGGTGCCGGCGCTACCTGGGCTCGCGCGAGGGGGAGCGGGTGATGAGGACGCGCCTGGGCGCCGACGCCCGCATCGACACGCTGGAGTGGGGCGAGACCCGCGACGTGCGCGGGGTCAAGGTGTCGCTGCACCCGGCCGGGCACATCCTGGGCTCCGCGCAGATCCGCGTGGAGCGCGGCGGCGAGGTGTGGGTCGTGTCGGGCGACTACAAGACGGAGCCGGACCCCACGTGCACGCCGTTCGAGCCGGTGCGCTGCCACACCTTCGTAACGGAGAGCACCTTTGGGCTCCCCATCTACCGCTGGCGGCCCCAGGCGGAGGTGTTCGCGCAGATCGATGCGTGGTGGCGCGGCAACCAGGAGGCGGGGCGTGCGTCGCTCCTCTTTGGCTACGCGCTGGGCAAGGCGCAGCGGATGCTGGCCGGTGTCGATCCGTCCATCGGCCCCATCTTCGCGCACGGCGCGGCGCTCAAGCTGAACCAGGACTACCGCGACGGCGGCATCCCCCTCCCCCAGGCCGACAACCCGATGGGCGCGCCGAAGGGCTTCGACTGGAGCCGCGCCCTGGTCATCGCGCCGCCTTCCGCCAACGGGACACCGTGGATGCGCCGCTTCGGCCCCGTGTCGGCCGCGTTCGCGTCGGGATGGATGAGCATCCGCGGCGCCCGCCGGCGGCGGGGCGTCGATCGTGGATTCGTCCTTTCCGACCACGTAGACTGGCCGTCGCTGCTCTCCTCGATCGAGGCGACGGGCGCCGAGTGCGTCTGGGTCACGCACGGCTACCGCGAGCCGGTCGTCCGCTGGCTGCGCGAGCACGGCATCCAGGCGCTGGCCGTCGCGAGCCGCTGGGAAGGCGAGAGCGATGACGTGGCCGTGGACGCGCCGGCGGAGGAGGGCGCGGAGGTGGAGCAGCAAGGAAGTGCGTGAGTGCGTTAGTGCGTGAGTGCGCGGGGAAAATGGCTGAGATTGTGGAGGAAGGCACAACTTGTTTTCCCGCAAGCGTTTAGGTAGAATTAAGGCGTCTGCGGAACTGTCCACGCGCGAAGATCCTCCTCGGTACCGGGCCGTTCGCTTCCGACTCCTTCTCCGCCGGAGCTCCTCCACATGGTTCGCATCAAAAAGCCCACGTTGGGCCTCGTTGTGCTTGCCCTTGCCGCCTGCACGGCTGACTCGACGGGATTGACCGCTCCCGCTGCCGGGCAGCGGGTGATCTCGGCGACGGGGACGGGTGCCGTGTACGCCGGGCCCGAGAACGACTACCAGCCGTCGCTGATCCGCACGCGCGCCGGGACGCTGATGATGGTGATCGAGCGCCTAAACTCCAGCAACTCGGGCGACCTGTTCGTCACGAATTCCGCGGACGAGGGCGCCACCTGGAGCGTGCCGCGCGCCATCGTGGCCACTACCACCACGGAGCGGCATCCGGCGCTGGTCGAGCTGGCGACGGGCGGGTTCGCGCTCTTCTACCTGTACAACGAGGGGAACAAGGGCGGCTACCGCATCCACCGCTCCACCTCGCCGGACGGGACGACGTGGACGGCGCGCGGGCGCATCGGCCTGGGATGGACCACCGGCGGCGAGATCAACCCCGCGGTCATCGTGGAGGCGGACGGCTCACTGACGATGACGTACCACCGCCTGAACGGCGCCTCCTACATCGCGCGCTCCACGAACGGCGGCGCCACGTGGGACACCCGCAAGACCGCCATCACCACGACGTCGGCCGCGCTCCCGCGCATCGCGAAGCGCGCCAGCGACGGGCTGTACCTGGTGACCTACCAGTCCGCCGGAAGCGACGGCAAGATGGACCTGTTCGTGGAGACCTCGGCCGATCCGTACAACTGGACCGCCGCCGCCCGGCCGATCTCGCAGGCCGACGACAACCACGACTCGGCGCCGATCGTGATGCCGAACGGGAGCTTCTTCCTGCCGTACATCGTGGCGCAGGGCACGGGGAACTACAACGTCGTCTACCGCACCAGCGCGGACGGCCTGACCTGGAGCGCCGCGACCGCCCTGACCACCGATGCGGACCTCGCGGACGTGGAGCCGCACGCGGTGCTGGGGACCACGCCGGGGCAGGTGCTCCTGTCCTGGGGCCACCAGGTAGTTGCGGGAGCCAACGACTACGATATCTGGATGAAGCGCGACCTGATCGTCCAGTAAAAGCCTCACACAGAGCCCCAGAGGAAACGGCAAGAAAGGAAGAGGGATGCAGGGACCCTCCGCCGCCCTCTCCGTTTTCCTCTGTGGCTCTGTGTGAGATGCTGTTCGGGTGTGGATCGTGCGGAGGCTCGCCGCAATGAGAGCGTTCGCCGAGCTGTACGCCGAGCTGGACGAGACGACGCGCACCAGCGAGAAGGTCGACGCGCTGGCGCGCTACTTCGCGTCCGCGGCGCCGGAAGATGCGGCGTGGGCGGTGCACTTCCTGATCGGAAGGCGGCCCAAGCGGCTGGTGCCCGCGCGCAGGCTGGCGGAGTGGGCGATGGAGATGGGCGGCGTGCCGGAGTGGATGTTCGCGGAGTGCCACGAGGCCGTGGGCGACCTCGCGGAGACCATCACCCTCCTCCTTCCGCCGCCGTCCGAGGAGCGCGAGGACCTGCCGCTGCACCGCTGGGTGGAGGAGCGCCTCCTCCCCATGCGCCACGAGGACGAGGCCGGGCAGCGCACGGCGATGCGGGGTGCCTGGGCCGAGCTCAGCGGCCCCGAGGCGTACGTGTGGAACAAGCTGATCACCGGCGCCTTTCGCGTGGGCGTGTCGCAGAACCTGGTGGTGCGCGCCCTCGCCCGCGTGGGCGGCGTGGACGAGCCCACGGTGGCACACCGGCTGATGGGCACGTGGGACCCCACGCCTGGCTTCTACACCCGCCTCTTCGGCGCCGACACCAGCGACGCCGACGCCAGCCGCCCCTACCCTTTCTACCTCGCCTACGCCCTGGAGGGCGGCCCTGAGTCGCTGGGCGATGCGGGCGAGTGGCAGGCGGAGTGGAAGTGGGACGGCATCCGCGCGCAGATGATCCGCCGGCGCGGCAACGTCTATCTCTGGTCGCGCGGCGAGGAGCTGATCACGGAGCGGTTTCCCGAGCTGGCGCGCGCCGCCGGGCTCCTGCCTGACGGCACCGTGCTCGACGGCGAGATCCTTCCGTGGAAGGAGGGCGGGCCGCTCCCCTTTGCGCAGCTCCAGCGGCGCATCGGGCGCAAGGTGCTGGGCCCCAAGATCCTGGCCGAAGTCCCCGTCGTCATCCTCGCCTACGACCTGCTGGAGATCGAGGGACGCGACGTGCGCGAGGAGCCGCTTCGCTGGCGCCGCGCGCGGCTGGAGGAGCTGATCGCCTCCCTCCCCACCGGCGCCACGGACCGCATCCCGCTCTCCCCCATCGTCCCCTCGAGCGACTGGGACGCGGTGATCGAGGCGTACCGCGGCGCCCGCGAGCGCGCTTCGGAGGGGCTGATGCTGAAACGCCTCGACTCGCCCTACCGTACGGGCCGGCGGCGCGGCGACTGGTGGAAGTGGAAGGTGGAGCCGTTCACCCTCGACGCGGTGATGGTGTACGCGCAGCGGGGGCACGGCCGGCGCGCATCGCTCTACACGGACTACACTTTCGCCGTGTGGAAGGAGGGCGAGCTGGTGCCGTTCGCCAAGGCGTACAGCGGCCTCACCGACGCCGAGATCCGCCAGGTGGACGCCTGGGTGCGGCGCAACTCGCTGCAGAAGTTCGGGCCGGTGCGCACGGTGAAGCCGGAACTGGTGTTCGAGCTGGCCTTCGAGGGGATCCAGCGCTCGCCGCGCCACAAGAGCGGCGTGGCGGTGCGCTTCCCCCGCATTCTGCGCTGGCGCACCGACAAGAAGCCCGAGGATGCCGACTCGCTGGAGACGATCATAGGGCTGCTGGAGGGGTGAAAAGCCTCACACAGAGACGCAGAGAAAAACGGAAAAAACCATGAGGTGGACTCGCCTCGCGGTTTTCGTGTGCCTGTTGGCCGCTCCGGCGCCGCTCCACGCACAGACCGCGGCGGACTCGGTGGGGATCGCCCGCGCCGTGGCACACGCCCTCGCGGCGGAGATCATGCCGAGGCGTGGCCAGTGGTCGGCTGTGCTGATCCTCGAACCGGGCTCCCGAATGGCGTCGGTAACGCGCTTCGATTCGCTGATGGTGCGCGAAATGGCGGTGCTCCCCGCGTTCCAGGGACCGTTGCGCGATCTCACGCGGGTAATCGAGATTCGCACCCGTGGCATGGAGGTTTGGCAGTACCCGCCGGAGGAGCTGACGGGGCTGCCCGGCGTGGTCGTGGTGAGCTACGTGTGCTCTCCCAGCGCGACTCCGGGGTACCCGGGGGGCGGCGACTGGATCTGGGATCTGAGCCAGAACCAGTATGTCGTGAAGAAGGGGGAGGCCGGCTGGATGGTCGCGGCCGTCATGAACTTCGACGCTGCACACGGCAGTTGCCCGCCTAAAGGTACGCGCCGCCGCCGGGGCCGCTGAACGATGTCAAACGCCTTCCGTACGTCATACAGCCTGAGTATGGCGCGCCCGGACGTGGACTCTCGCGTCGCCGCCTCCGTCGCCGCGCTCTACCTGGTCCTTTGCGCCGTCGTGCTGCCGCTCCGCGCATACCCGCACGCGCTGGGCGTGGGTCTGGCGGTGTTCGTCGTTGTGGCGCTGATCGCGCGGACGGTGGGCCGCGGCAAGATCCACGGGATGAGCGTGTTCGCCGTGGCTGTCGGTTCTGCCGTGGTGCTCGTGGTTCCCGCGTTCGCGGCGCGGCACGCGGCCGCGGTGCCGCTGGCTGTCCTCGGTGTGCAGGCCGCCGTGCTTCTGTGGGCCGCGGGCCGCTGGAACCCGCGTCCGCCGGCGAAGAAGCGTACTCCGCTGCGCGACGTGTGGGGCGTCGCTCTGTTTGCCGCGGCCGGGCTGAGCGCGATCGCCACCATACCCATCGCGATAGGCTTCCTCACCGACGGCTGGGGCGCGGCGCCGGTCCTTCTGGTGTATCCCGGCTACTTCGCGGGAACGCTGACTGCAGCCACGGTATACTGGCTGCTCCAGCGTGTGGCGCACCTGGCCATTGGAAGGTACCTCATCGGGGTTCTGGGTGGCTTCTGCGTCTACGGCGCCATGGCACCCATCGTGTTGCTGTTGAAGGAAGAGCCCATCGACCTCTGGCTGATGCTCCTCCTGTCCGGCATCCCAGGCTCGATCGTAGGACCCGCGCTCGCGCTGGAGTTCGCGGATGACTGAATCCCAACATTTCACACTGAGACGCAGAGGGGCACGGTAAGAACCGCGGAAGGCGTTCTCTGCGCCTTGTAGTTCATCTCTGTGCCTCTGTGTGACGCCGTTCGTCGACATCTTCTTCTGAAAAATGATGCAGCGCGATCTACACGAGCAGAACCGGCTTGCCTGGAACGCCGCCACGGTCGCGCACAACAGCCACAAGGGCGACCAGGCGGCGTTCTTTCGCGCGGGCGGCGACACGCTCTTTCCCGAGGAGCTGGAGCTGCTGGGCGATGTGGAGGGATTGGAGCTGCTGCACCTGCAGTGCAACGCGGGTCAGGACACGCTCTCCCTGGCCCGCCGCGGCGCCCGCGCGACGGGGGTGGATATCAGCGACGAGGCGATCCGCTTCGCGCGCGAGCTGTCGGCGGGGAGCGGGATCGCGGCGGAGTTCGAGCGCGCGGACGTGTACGACTGGCTGCGCGAGGCGGCCGAGGCGGGGCGTAGCTTCGACCGGGTTTTCTCGTCGTACGGCGCGGTGGGGTGGCTCTCGGACCTGGAGGCGTGGGGACGGGGGATCGCGGGAGTGCTTCGCCCCGGCGGGAGGTTCGTGCTGGTGGAGTTCCATCCCGCGACGATGACGCTGGGGGAGGACCTGCGCCCGCGCCACCCGTACCGCTCCTACGGCACGCCGATCCACGAGCCGGATGGGATCGGCGACTACGTGGCCGGGTCGGGCGAGGGGCTGCTGCACGGCGCGCAGGGTGAGCCGGGCGTGCAGGACTTCCGCAACCCGCACCCCACCTGGGAGTTCGCGTGGGGGATCTCCGACGTGGTGACGGCGATGCTCGACGCGGGGCTCACCCTGGAGGCGCTGCGCGAGTGGCCGTACAGCAACGGATGCCTGCTCCCCGCCGCAACGCGCCCCGACGAGCACCGTCGCTTCCATCCGCCGGCTGGCGTCCCCGACCTGCCGTTGATGTTCGGCGTGGCGGCGCGGAAGGCGTGACGGTCTCGGGCGTAGGTGCGGCGGCGAGGGCGGGCAGACACGCAGGTCTGCCCCTACGGCATCGGCGTGCGGAGGCGGGTATTCGAGGCAGGGCGGGTGCGCCTCCTCGCGCGTAGTGCTCCCCCTCCCCCACGCTCCCCCGCGTGCGGGGGAGGGGGCCGGGGGGTGGGGGCCGTTCACTGGACGTTCAGTGGACGGCCGCTTTGTTTCCGCGGGTGCGGAGAACCGCGCGGAACGGCTGGATTTCGCGCGGGCGCGGTCGTTGCCTCGTGTGGCGGAGGTCCGTCGCATCCACCCGCACCGGGGCAGGATATTGGCCCGCACCGCACCCGCCGCACCGATGGCCGCACGCGACGCCGCGCTCGAGAGGGCGGAGGCGTGGTTCGAGTCGCGCGGGTGGAAGCCGTTCGGGTTCCAGCGCGAGGTGTGGGATGCGTACCGCAACGGCGAGAGCGGGCTGGTGCACGCCGCCACCGGCACGGGAAAGACGTACGCGGCGTGGATGGGGCCGCTGCTGGAGTGGATGGAGGAGCATCCGCAGGGCGGCAAGGCGCCGGGGCTGCGCGTGCTCTGGATAACCCCCCTGCGCGCCCTCGCGGCCGACACAGAGGTCGCGCTGGGCAACGCGCTGGAGGCGCTCGGGATCGGCTGGACGCTGGAGTCCAGGACGGGCGACACGTCGCAGGCGACGAGGGCGAGGCAGAGGCGGCGGCTTCCGAGCGCGCTGCTCACCACGCCGGAGTCGCTGTCGCTCTTTTTGACGCGGCCGGATGCGCCGGAGCTATTTCGCGACCTGCGCGCGGTTGTGGTGGACGAGTGGCACGAGCTGATGGGGAGCAAGCGCGGCGTGCAGACGGAGCTTGCGCTGGCGCGGCTGCGCGGATGGCGGCCGGGGCTGCGCACCTGGGCGCTCTCGGCCACCATCGGCAACCTGGGCGAGGCGCTGGACACGCTGCTGGGCTCGACTGGACCCGGGCGCATCGTGCGCGGCGAGGAGCCGAAGCCGGTGCGCATCGACGCGCTGATCCCCGGCACCATCGAGCGCTTCCCCTGGGCCGGGCACCTGGGTACGCAGATGCTGCCGCAGGTGGTGGCGGCCGTTGAGGAGGGGCAGACCGCCATCGTCTTCACCAACACGCGTTCGCAGACGGAGATCTGGTTCCAGGCGATCCTGGCCGCGCGGCCGGAGTGGGCGGGGGTGATCGCGTTGCATCACGGCTCGCTCGATCGTTCCACACGCGACTTCGTGGAGGAGGGGCTGCGCACCGGCCGCCTGCGTTGCGTCGTCGCCACCTCGTCGCTGGACCTGGGGGTCGACTTCTCGCCCGTGGACCGCGTGCTCCAGGTGGGGAGCCCCAAGGGAGTGGCGCGCCTCCTCCAGCGGGCGGGCCGCAGCGGCCACCGCCCGGGCGTGGAGAGCCGCGTCACCTGCGTCCCCACCAACGCGCTGGAGTTGGTGGAGGTGGCCGCCGCGCGCGATGCGGTGAAGGCGGGTTCCATCGAGAGCCGCCTCCCCGTGGAGCGCCCGCTGGACGTACTGGCGCAGCACGTGGTGACGGTTGCGCTGGGCGGCGGCTTCCGGCCGGACGACCTTCGCGACGAGGTGCGCTCCACCCGCGCCTACGCCGGGCTTCTGGACGACGAGTGGGAGTGGACGCTGGACTTCGTCTCGCGCGGTGGCGAGGCGCTGCGCGCGTACCCCGAGTACTCCCGCGTCGTCCCCGGCGAGGACGAGTGGTGGCGCGTGGAGGACGGCGGCGTGGCGCGGCG
>DASVVI010000489.1:0-1990 GCA_036386635.1 Longimicrobium sp. | reverse complement strand
CACGGCGACGCGCGTGTGGGGCTTCCACGACCGACGGATACAGGACTTCGCCGGCGGCTACGACGAGTGGACGGAGCACGTGAAGCGCCGCGCCGACGCGGCGCCCGCCGTCCGCTCATCCACATCCTCCGCCACCGCCTCAATGCCCGCCCGGACTACAACCGGCCTCTCCAAGAACGAGCAGCGCCGCCGCGAGCGCGAAATGGAGCGCCTCGAAGCCGACATCGCCAAGCTGGAAACGCGCATCGCCGAGATCGAGGCCGCCCTCGCCGACTCCGCGCTCTACGCCCCCGGCAGCGACCCCGACCGCGCCCGCAAGCTCACCGCCGAGCTGGGCGCCGCCCAGTCCAGCCTCGCCGCCGCCTACGAGTCCTGGGAGCGGATGGGGGAGGAACTGGCGGGGGTGTAGACTTCGTGCTGGCCAGACGGCATCGTTTGCGCAGTGTGTACCAAGATGCTGGACAGCTCGGATGCAGCCTATGAGGAACAGGATGAAAAGTTGGTATGAGGTCATCATCTACTGGAGCGCGGAGGATACCGCCTTCGTTGCGGAGGTGCCGGAGCTGGCGGGATGCATGGCACACGGCGGCACGCGCGTGGAGGCTCTGAGCAACGCGGAGGAGGCCATCGACCTGTGGCTCGACACGGCCAAGGAGTTCGGTGACCCCATTCCGGAGCCGAAGGGCCGCAGGCTGATGTTCGCGTGAAGAGGCGGTAGATTGATGGATGCTTCCAATCTCGTAATCGAGCGGTGCGCCGTGACCGGCCTGTACGTCGGCCACATTCCGGGATTTGTTGGAGCGCACTCACAAGGCGAAACGGACGACGAGCTTCGCCGGAACATCGAGGAGGTCGTCTCGATGCTCTTGGAGGACGCCGCCCCTGTATCCCGTGTGGAGTGACGGGGCGGCGCGCAGTATGCGGCTAAATGAGGCACTTCGGCCTGCGCTGCAAAAGACACACATGGAGACGCGACCATCTCTAACAAGCTGATCGAGCTGGCAGTCCCGCGGGAGCGGGCGATCCTCGTGGGGGCGCCGTCGAAGTCGGAGACGGCGCAGGTTACCGAGGAGCACCTGGAGGAATTGGAGCGCCTGTCGGACACGGCCGGGGTGGACGTGGTCGGGTCGATGATCCAGCGGCTGGATTCGCCGCACCCCAAGTTCTACATCGGCGAGGGGAAGGCGGAGGAGCTGAAGATGCAGGTGGAGGCGGAGGGCGCCACGCTGATCATCTTCGACGACGAGCTCTCGCCGGCGCAGGGGCGCAACCTGGAGAAGCTGGTGGGGACGCGCCTGATGGACCGCGCGGAGCTGATCCTGGACATCTTCGCCACGCGCGCTCGCAGCGCCGAAGCTCGCGCGCAGGTGGAGCTGGCGCAGCTCCAGTACCTGCGCCCGCGCCTCACGCGGATGTGGAGCCACCTTTCGCGCGTACGAGGCGGCGTCGGCATGCGCGGCCCCGGCGAAACGCAGCTGGAGACGGACCGCCGGATGATCGACCACCGCATCGTCCGCCTCAAGGACGAGCTGGAGCGCGTCGCCCGCACCCGCGCCACGCAGCGCAAGGGCCGCACGGGGCAGCTCCGCGCCGCGCTGGTCGGCTACACCAACGCCGGCAAGTCGTCGATCCTGCGCAAGCTGTCGGGGACGGAGGTGTTCGTGGAGGACCGCCTGTTCGCCACACTCGACCCCACCACGCGCACCGTGGACGCGGGCGAAGGGGCGGTGGCGCTGGTGACGGACACGGTCGGCTTCATCCGCAAGCTGCCGCACCACCTGGTCGCGTCGTTCCGCGCCACGCTGGAGGAGGCGCGCGAGTCGGACGTGCTGCTGCACGTCATCGATTCGTCGCACCACGCGTGGGAGGAGCAGCGCATCGTGGTGGAAGAGGTGCTCGCGAGCCTCGGCCTGGCCGACCATCCGACCGTGCTCGTCTTCAACAAGGTGGACCGGCTGACGCACGACGAGGAGGAGGGACTGCGCGCGCG
>DASVVI010000488.1:0-3504 GCA_036386635.1 Longimicrobium sp. | reverse complement strand
CTACTGCGGCCCGAGAGCCCGAACTAAGTATCTGCTGCGCGACGTCTTCCCCCTCTCCCGAGTTACCCGTGCCCACTCGTTCACGAAAGCTCCTCAAACTCGCCGCCGCCGCGCTCATCGCGGTCGTGGCCGCCGCGTGCGCCGACGATGCGCCGGATTCGCTGCTGCCGGAGCTTCCGCGCCCCGGCCGGCCCAATCCGCACTCGGATCAAGCCTTTCTGCTGGAGGCCGCGCGCGGCGCGTGGACCTACGTGGACCGCGAGTACCAGCCGCAGACGGGGCTGGTCAACTCCGTGAGGAGCTACACGTACGCCACCGTCTGGGACATGGCGAGCGGGCTGGCGGCGTTCCACTGCGCGCGCGAGCTGGGGATCATCACGCCCCAGGACTTCGACGTGCGCATGACGCGGGTGCTGCAGACGATGGAGGGACTGCGCTTCTTCGACGAGGTGGCGCCCAACAAGAACTACTCCACCCTCACCGGCGCCGTGGCCGGGCGCGATGACCGAGACCAATCCGTGGGGGAGCGCGGCTTCGGATGGTCCACCACGGACGTGGGCCGGTTGCTGGTGTGGCTCAGGATCATCGAGACGCGCCACCCGCAGTACGCTCCGGCGGTGCGGCGGATCGTGGCGCGGATGAAGCTGGCGGAGATGGTGCGCGACGGGTACCTGTCCGGCGCGGAGCTCACCCCCGCGGGGCAGCTGCTACGGTACCAGGAGGGGCGGCTCGGATACGAGCAGTACGCGGCGTACGGCTTCGCGCTCTGGGGCCAGCGCGCCGAGCGGGCGCTGAGCCTGCGCGAGAACTCGCTTCCCATCCAGGTTTACGGCGTTCCGCTCCTCGCCGACCGGCGCGGCGACGACTTCCTCACCAGCGAACCCTTCATCCTCATGGGGATGGAGCTGGGGTGGAACCGCGAGATGAAGCAGCTCGCGACCGGTTCGCTGGAGGCACAAGAGGAGCGGTACCGGCGCACAGGCGAGGTCACCTTCGTGAGCGAGGATCACGTCCCCATCGCCCCGTACTACTTCTACTACTACGCCATCAGCTACCGCGGAAATCCGTTCTCCGTCGGCGTGCAGGGGAGCGAGACCGTGCTGGACGGGCCGCGCTGGATCAGCGCCAAGGCCGCATTCGCCTGGCACGCGCTGCTTCCGAGCCCCTACACCCGCCTGGGCGCCGACGCCGTTGCGCCCGCCCTGAGTCCGCTCCGCGGGTGGAGCTCGGGCGTTTTCGAGGGGAGCCGCGCCCCCACGGGAAGCGAGAACGTCAACACCGCCGCCGCCATCCTCGAGGCCGCCCTGTACAGCGTGGACCGGCTTCCGCTGGTGCACTGACGGACCGAAGTCCGCACGCCGCGCGCTGGCCGGAACAGCAGCCGGGGACACCCGCCTCTTGAGCTGACGAGAACGCCGCCGGACAATGGGTCCGGCGGCGTTCCTCGTCTGGACTACCGCGGCCGCAGGGTGAGGCGCGCTACCGTCCGCGCCTCGGCCTTGCGGCGGTCAAGGGGGATGCGCCAGAGGCGGCCCTCGCGCCAGAGGGGCGTCTGGTCCTGGTAGTGGCGGGAGGTGGGGATGCCGGACTGGCCCGTGGGGATGATGAAGCCGCCCTCGTCGTCCACGTGCGCCATGTCGACCACGTGGCGCTGGCTGGGGCCGTAGCCGTTGACGTACGGCGCCTGCCGCCGACCCAGCCCGAGCGCGTTCACCGTGTTCGAGGAGCCTGGGGAGGGGAAGGGGCCGATGTTGAGGCCGAAGGCGCGGTCCAGCGCGCTGACGACGCCCAGCGGGTGATCCATGCGCGTGCTGTGCATCTCGCCCCAGTTGCGGCCGTCCACCGTGCGGATGGCCTGGCGCATGGCCTCGGCGGAGAGCTCGTCCAGCGTCTCGCGCTTCGAAGTGCGCACGTCGTCCACCCAGGCGCCGCCTCCGCGAGCAAGGAGGCGGTCCAGGGTGCCGCGGCCGAAGTACGGAGTCTTGCCGCGGAACTCGTCGTAGCCGATGAGCTTGCGGAGGGCGTCGAACCAGGTGTAGAAGAGCGGCGTCGCGCGCGAGTCCAGCGTGGCGCTTCCGTCCCACGCGCGCAGCGTGCGCGCCGCGGCGGTGTCGCCCGCGAGGCCGGCGGCGCGCACGGCGAGCGGGAGGTGGCGGAGCGCGAAGGGGTCGCGCACGTCCATCTGCTGGCGGGCGACGTCGTCGGCGGTCAGGCGGCTGCCGGCCCGCACCATCTGCGTGATGCGCTCCGCGCGCGCGGGGCCCACGTACTCGGTGCCGATGCGGGCGTACAGCGCGCGCGACTGCAGGTTGTTGGCGGTGACGACGTACCCCCGCGGCGGGTTGAGCAGGTGCGGGTGCTCGGAAAGCTCCAGGTAGCGCCCCCACTCCCCCTCGCCCGTCCAGCCGGGGACGGGGAGAATGGTGCCGGCGTTGCGCCGCACGGGGACCCGGCCGCCCATCTGGTAGCCGAACGCGCCCTCCACGTCCGCGAAGACGACGTTCTGGTGCGGCGTGCGGAAGTCGTGCATGGCGTCCACGAACTCAGCGGCGTTGCGCGCGCGGTTCATCCCAAAGAACGCGGACACCTCGCGCGACGGATCGAGCGCCGTCCACTTCATCGCCAGCACGCGGCCGCCGGAGCGCTTCTCCACGTCGGAGAGCACGGGGCCGTGCCGCGTGGCGCGGACGCGGTGGACCACCGGGGCCTCGCCTTTGACGCGGATGGTGTCGTGGCGGACGATGAACGGCTCCGATCCACGCTCCGTGCGGTAGCGCGTGCTGTCGGCGGGATCGGGCTCTTCGATGAAGTAGTCCACGTCGTCCACCATGGCGTTGGTGAAGCCCCATGCCACGCGGTCGTTGTGCCCCGCGATCACCATCGGGACGCCGGGGAGCGTCATCCCCGCCACGTTGAGTCCGCCGCCGTGCAGCGCGGCCAGGTACCAGAGCGCCGGCGCCCGCAGCGCCAGGTGCATGTCGTTGGCGATGATGGGCTTCCCCGACTTCGTCCGCGATCCGCCGATCACCCACGCGTTCGACGCCCTCGCCGCCGATACGCCGTCCAGCAGCGCCGCGGCGATGGGCGGGATCGATGGGATCGACATCCCCGAGACGCGAGGGGCGGCGGGCGCGGCGGCGGGCGCCACGGCCACGTCCTCCATGATGGTGATGCCGGAGTCGGGATAGGCGGGGATGAGGTCGCGGCCGAGCTCCGGGCCCACGGCGTCGACGGCGCGCTGGAGCTCCAGGTCGAGCTCCCAGCCAGCCAGGTCCCAGGCCATGATCTTGGCGATGGAGAGCGTGTTGCGGACCTTCCACGGCTCCGGCTTGAAGCGGAGGATCATGAACTCGGGGGGGAGCGGACCTGGGTGCTCGCGTATCCATGCGTTCACGCCGTCCGCGTACGCCTGGAGAAGCGCGCGGGCGGGCGGGTCGAGCATGCGCTCGTCCTCGGCGGCGGCGCGGCCCATCCCGACGGTGCGCAGGAAGCGGTCGGTATCCA
>DASVVI010000487.1:0-2534 GCA_036386635.1 Longimicrobium sp. | reverse complement strand
TTACCTCGGATGCGAACGCGGAGAGCTGGTCCACCATCGTGTTGATGGTGTTCTTGAGCTCCAGCATCTCGCCCTTCACGTCCACCGTGATCTTTTGCGACAGGTCGCCGTTCGCCACCGCGGTGGTGACGAGGGCGATGTTTCGCACCTGGCCGGTCAGGTTGCCGGCCATGAAGTTCACCGCGTCCGTCAGGTCCTTCCACGTACCCGCCACGCCCGGCACGCTCGCCTGCCCGCCCAGCACCCCTTCCGTACCCACTTCGCGCGCCACGCGCGTCACTTCCGATGCGAACGCCGACAGCTGGTCCACCATGGTGTTGATGGTGCCCTTGAGCTCCAGCAGCTCGCCCTTCACGTCCACGGTGATCTTGCGCGACAGGTCGCCGCGCGCCACCGCCGTGGTCACGTCGGCGATGTTGCGGACCTGCGCCGTGAGGTTCGACGCCATGAAGTTCACGGAGTCGGTGAGGTCCTTCCACGTGCCGGCCACGCCGGGCACGTTAGCCTGCCCGCCCAGCCGCCCCTCGGTGCCCACCTCTCGCGCCACCCGCGTCACTTCGGATGCGAAGGCGGAGAGCTGGTCCACCAGGGTGTTCACCGTGGTGCCGATGCGCAGGAACTCGCCCTGCACCGACTTGCCGTCGATCTCCAGCACCATCTTCTGCGTCAGGTCGCCGCGCGCCACGGCGGTCAGCACGCGGGCCACCTCGGTGGTGGGCTGCGTGAGGTCCACGATGAGCCCGTTGACCGCCTCCAGCTGCTGCGCCCACCCGCCGGTGACCGGCCCCGCCGAGGCGCGGTCGGACATCTGCCCCTCGCGCCCAACGGTGGTCGCCACCCGCGTCATCTCGCGCGAGACGCGGTCGTTGACGGAGGCGATCTCGTTGAACGTCTCAAAGATCTCGTCCATCAGCGGGTCGCTGGTGTCCGGCAGGCGCACGGTGAAGTCGCCCGCGCGCATGGCCCGCATCGCCGTGAGCAGGCGGCGCATGGGGAGCACGCCTTCGCCGCCGCCCGGAACCGCGGGGCCGCCGTTGCCGCCGCGGCCCCTGCCGCGAACGGTGCCGGCGCCGTTCCCCGCGCCGCCGTTGCCGCGCGGCACCCTCACCGGCGGCGTCGGTGCGGCCTCCGCATCGGCAGCGGGAGTGGCGGGTGCGGCGGGGGCACGGCCGCGGATGCGCCGCCCCGGCGCGGGAACGGGCGCGGCCTCGGGCTGGCCGTTCCCCTGCGGAGAAGCCCCATCGCCGTCGCCGGCGGGGGTGAGGTTCGTCGGAGTGTCGTTCACGGGATCCACGGGCGGCTCCTGCTGCACGGGGTATTCGAATCGTGGGGACGCCATGCGCGGCGTACCGTGTCGCATACGGGCAATCGCCTTCCGCACCCGCGGGGGCGCGTCCGGGCGCTGCTTGTGGGGCGATCGCTGCTCGGCGGAGCGGCGCGCGGGGCGCCGCAATGCATCCGCAGCCCTCACGATACTACACGGAGAGCCGCCGGACCATGGGGGGACGCGCCGGATGCGCGCCGCTGAGGAAACGTCCGTATCCCGCGATGCAACCCGCGGGCCAGCGGAGGGCGACCTTTTCGCGGCTGGCGTGCACCCCCCTGGAACCCTACAATACGCCCGCCGGGGCCCTCCCGGACTTCTACACCGGAGAGCGGATGATGGATACGGCGGCATCGGGGTGGTACTACGCGCTCAACGGCGAACGGGTCGGTCCCCGCTCGCTGGAGGAGGTGCGCTCCCTGGTGGCCAACGGGGTGCTCGAGGCGGACTCGCTCGTGTGGACGGACGGGATGCGCGAGTGGGCGCGCGTGGGCGACTTCTCCATCCTCTCGCCCACCTGGGTGCAGCCCGTCTCCGCCCCCGCCCCCCGCGCCGAGGCCGAGTGGACCCCCGCCGCCGCGCCCGCGCCCGCGCCCCGCGTGGGCACGGTTCAGCGCCCCGGGCGCCGGTTCGGAGCGCGGGTGGTGGACACCATGGTGTACCTGATCGTAGTGTCGTTCGTGGCCAGTCTCCTGATGCCCGATCTGGCCACGCGGTTGCCCGCCAACCCGGCGAAGCTGAACCCGCTCATCAAGGTCCCGGTCACGCTCGCGCTGGCGCTGATCGAGGGGCTGGTCTTCCACGTGTGGGGCACCACGCCGGGCAAGGCACTGTTCGGGATCCGAGTGACGACGGAGGAGGGAGGCCGGCTCTCGCTGAGCCAGTCGTTCGCGCGGGCGCTGCAGGTGTGGGTGCTGGGGCTGGGCATGGGGCTTCCGCTGCTCGACCTCCTGGTTCCGCTCGTCTCGTTCTTCCATGTCTGGGGCGGCAATCCAACCTTCTGGGACAAGGCGATGCGCCTGCGCGTGGAGTACGGCGAGATCACCCCGCTAAGCGCGATGGCCATCGCCGGCTTCGTCCTCCTGTTCCTGGTCCTGCTCGGATCGGCAATCAGCGGGATCGCGGCGCGGTGAGGGGCCCTCACCCCCGTCTCGTTACACTCGACTGCCCCCTCTCCCGATAACAGGAGAGGGCTGCGCCCTCTGTTATC
>DASVVI010000486.1:0-4638 GCA_036386635.1 Longimicrobium sp. | reverse complement strand
CGCGGAAATGTACGCAGCCCAAATCGGCAACACCGATCCTTCCGAAGCGTGGGGAACTGCCGATCTCGCCGGGGGCCTATTCTGTTCGATCCCTCTTGGCGGCGCAACCGAGTGACAGGAATGGGGGGAGGAGTTCCGGCGCGCAGTGAGCATGCGCCGTCGCCGTCTCGTGCAAGCCCCACCTACGTCAACCAGGGGCGGTGAGGGGTTTCCGGCAGCCCACATACTCCCGGACGGGTGAGGAATACGGCTCCAGCCAGCGACGGGTCGTCTCCATTAGGGGCCGTGGGACGGATCGTCGTAACCACGAGCCAATCCAGATCGGGTCCGGCAAAAGCACACATTGCCGGCTTGCGTACGGGAATTTCAACGGCACGGTCCAATCTGCCATCCGGAGAAAAGCGGAAGACACGGCCCGCATCGATGGCACAGATCCAGTAGTAGCCATCCGCGTCCACTGCCGCTCCATCCGGCCTGCCCGGCAATCGCGTCATGTCCACGAATTCACGACGCTTGATCAGTGTGCCGTCATCTGCCCGGTTGAACACCCAGATTTTCTGGACGTCCGGATGGGAATCCGACAGATACATGAGACGGTTGTCCGGACTGAATGCCAGCCCATTCGGTGTGATCAGACCATCCACAAGCGGGGCTGAAAGTCCGTGTTCATCGTACCGATACAGGCCTCCTGCGGCGATCGCCTGCGACATGTCGCACACCATTGTGCCCGCGTAGAACTGCCCTGCGCGGTCGCACCGGCCATCGTTGAACCGCATACCCTCATGGCGATGCGCGGCCCCCGCGAGTACAACCGCGAGAAGCTCTTCGCCGGCCCTGGGTGCCACACGAAAGATCGCGGACTCCCCCGCCGCCAGCAATGCCCCATCCCCCAAGAGAGCAATGCAGCCGAAACGTTCGGGCGTCGTCCAGGTGTAGACTTCTCGCGAATTCCAATCAAAGGCGTGAAGGCGTCTGCCCTCGATGTCGACCCACCAGAGAACCTGATCGGCTGGGGACCATAGCGGACTCTCACCGACGAGGTCGTGCATCTGCACAAGAAGCTCCGCAGTCGCGCCCAAGGTACGCTCCGTTGAGCCGAGGCTATGATTTGATCCCACGCAGAGGCGCAGAAACAAGAACTACAACTTTATTTCTGCGGCGAGTACCCTCCGCATGGTGCACTTCTCTGAGCCTATGCATGAGGTCGTCGGGCCGTGTAGAACGAATGTGCGCCGTATAGCTCATTCAGCAACTGTTCGATGCGAACATCCCACGTGTGGTACTGGAGCACAAACTCTCTGCCTTGAATTCCCAGGTCGACACGGAGTGGCTCATCATGCAGCAGCTCTGTAACTGCACGCTCGAACTGCGTGGCGTCCGCCGCGTGCCGCAGACCACTCAGTTCCGGCGGGAGCAGTTCTGTGAGTGCGGAGTTTGTATCCGAAACCGTCGCGCGTCCGCACGCGAGGCTGTGAAATGGCCTCGCCGTCACGAATGAAAGCTCGTTGCGATACCGCTGATTGTGGATGCTCAGCGCGACGGAAGCCCCCGCGTATGCATCGCGTGCGCTCTCAATGGGAAGGACTCCCTTCCAGACTCCAGTCCACTCGTGATACTCGGGCTTGTCCCAGCGCGCCCCGTATATGGCTACGTCAAATCGCAGAAGCGGGCTCAACAACTCACGATACGTGGTGCTATCACGGATTGGAGCGTTCCCGATGAACACTGCGTCGCAGTGATACTCACCCGCGGGCTTGAGCACCGGCCGGTACAGGTCCGCGTCCACCGCAAGTGGCAGGTAGCCGATCACGCTGTGACTCTCAGCGATAGATCTGGCCGGCGTAAAGACGCGGTCGAATATCTCACACAATCCACCAATGTCGTGGCGGTCAAGATCGTAAAACTGCTGAAAGTAAAGCACGTTCAGGGCACCGGGGATCTCCAGCGAGGGCTCGTAAAAGTGAATGGCGAGGTCGTATTCGCGCGTTACTCCCGCCTCGCACAGAGCCAGATAGCTGTTCATCGTGATGATCTCGCACACAGAGACATCCGCGCGTCTGAGGAAGGCGCGCTGCATGGATAGGGCATCGATTTCCTCGCCCCAGACCAGCTGCCGACGGTGGGAATTCCGCGCCAACTCATATAGAACCAGAGCCACGTTCATCGCTACCCCCAAAAAATCGCAACCGTTTCAATCCGAGATTCTGTCCCGACACGCGAGTCGCTCGGCTGCCATGGCAGTATGTGGCGGCCGCCCCGCCGGCGAAGTGCCAGAACCTCTCGACCGCGTTCGCTACCCGCCGAGGCGCAGATACAAACGTTTGCTTGCTCCTTCCCGGAGATGAAGTAAAATGGCCCCGAGGGAGGGATAGCCCCAGCGCCCCCTACCCGGGGGGTCTTGCCCCCTCGTTCGGGTGTCCGTACTCGCGGGTGGCGAAATCCGTTCCAGCGACGACGCGGTACTATCCCCTGCGGCAGCGAGATGTTTCCGCGACGAGTCTCACCACCCGCGTCGCCTTCCACGAAGCTCAACCCGCCCGGAGCGCCGAACACCCATGACAGGCATGGACATCCTCAAGTCGCTCGTGCGCGGCACCGAGAACGAGGCCGCACCGGCGCTTCCGCCGGATGAACTCCGCTTCGTACTCGAATACACGGAGCCGCCTCACCTCCCAGCGGAGCGGAAGGTGATCGCGCGGGAGATCGAATCCGATGCGTTCGTTCTGGAGCCGCTTTTCGCGAGCGAGTCGCCCGATCTGGGGCGGTTCGTGGTGCTTCGCTTCCCCGGAGTCGAGCGGACCCTCTCGCGGGAAATGCTATTCCAGGTGTCGTACGCACTCGCCGAGTTCCGGGGGCTGGTCAGCGCGGAACCGGACCTCGGAACCGCGTTGTACGCCGACCCGGAACCATTCGCCGAGGGTCCTCGCGTTGAAGGCGCGGACGTGTTCAGCTCGCTCTGCCGGGTGGCGACGGACCCGCCCGATGATCGGCGGTGGGCGCTCGGCACGATGGGTGTGCTGCGCGCGTGGGCGCGGTTTCCGTCACGCGGAGAGGGGGTCCTAATCGCCCAGCCGGACACTGGTGTGGCCGTACACGACGAACTGGATCGGAGTGCCCTGCGCCTGGACCTGTCCACCGACATACTGGGACGCGACGACGATCCCACGGACCCGCTCCGTCCCGGGATGGCCAACCCCGGGCACGGCACCTCCACCGCGAGCGTGGTCGTGAGCGGCCCCACTGGAAGCATCGTGGGCTCGGCGCCGGGTGCATCCCTCGTCCCGATCCGCTGCATCGAGGACGTGAAGGTGTTCAACGCGGCGCCCGTCGCGCGGGCAATCGAGTATGCGGTGCGCGCTCGGTGCGACGTCATCACGATGAGCCTGGGCGGTGTGCCCAGCCGCGGGGTGCACGCCGCCTGCCGGGCCGCAATCGAGGCTGGCACGATTATCCTGGCAGCGGCGGGTAACTGCGTTCGACTCGTGGTATACCCCGCGCGCTACTCCGAAGTGATAGCGGTGGCTGCAGTGAACGTGAACGATGCGCCGTGGCGCGGTACCTCGCGCGGCGGGAGCGTCGACATCGCCGCGCCCGGGGAGCAGGTTTGGCGCGCGCAACGTAGCGAGGCATCGGCTCCCACGTCGGTGGTGGGACCAGGGCAGGGAACGTCGTACGCCGTTGCCCTCACCGCGGGGGCCGCGGCGCTCTGGCTCGCGCATCACGGCCGTGCAGCGATTCGCGCGGAGGCGGCGCGGCGAGGTCAGACGGTACAGACCCTCTTCCGGGCGGCGCTACGACAGACGGCCCGGCGCCCGCACGGGTGGGACGCCTCGCGTTTCGGCGCTGGGATCGTAGACGCCGAGGCACTCCTCGCCCTGGAGCTTGGGCAGATCCGCACGTCCGCCGTGGAGTCCGCGCATACCGCCGACTCCGAAATCGAGAGCCTCCTTACCGAGACCATGGGCCCCGGCCCACACGACCCCGCGTTCGACTGGACGCGCTTCGGTCTGGAGGTGGCGACGGTGCTATACGAAGACGCGAGCGCCGGGCGCCCACCAGGGGACGAGCTCGTGGCGGAATCATCCGCGGCGCGGGTGCATACGTCGCGTGCGCTGGCGGACCGGGCCCAGGCGTCCGACGATCCGCGGCTGCGGCGGATCGGGCGTCGCGTGGGGGAACGCGGGGCGCGCGCGCCGGGCGCCCGCGCTCCCGAACGTGAGGGACCGCGTAGTACGCTGGGGATCCTTGCCCGACCTGCGGGTACCGGGCTGGAGTCTGCGGCGACAATGTCCCTCGAAGCGGCGCGGGAGCGGTTGCGCAGCGGCGGGATGCGCGAGGTGCTGGATCGCGCCGAGCGGATCCTGGGGCGACTCGAATCGCAGGAAGCAGATGCAAACGCGGCGGCCGGGCGGCAGCTCCTGGGTGACGCCGAACGCGGGATGGAGGAGCTCGTCCAGCAGCGCCGGCTCCCAGTAGGCGGCCGTGCGCGAGTCGCTCTGGAAGCACTTGTCCAGCTCGTGGGCCGCCCCGCGATCCGGGTGGAGGGGGGTACCATCGATCCAGACCATCCCCAGTTGGACGAGTGGCAGGCTCCGTACGTGATTGCCAGGCCCGAGATCGACGCGACGTTCGCGTCGA
>DASVVI010000485.1:0-3564 GCA_036386635.1 Longimicrobium sp. | reverse complement strand
AACGACGGCGTGGGTGTGCGGCGATCGATTGGTGCAGCCGCCGGCACCAGCGGGGGATGAATCCCCCGCCTGGAACCACGGGAAGCCCACTGAAGTGGGCTCGTGCACCTGGGCACCAGTTCAGCCCCCTCTCTCGATAACGTGAGGGCGCAGCCCTCTCCTGTTATCGGGAGAGGGGGCAGGCGAGTGTAACGAGCCGGGGGTGAGGGCCCCGCCTCCCCCTCACCCGCCCTGCGCCCCCGCGGGAGGGGGCTGGGGGGAGGGGGCCACCGTGATGATCACGAACTTGGACGTCGGGGTGTTGCTGCGCGCGGCGACGCTGCCGATGGGGACCAGGACGTTGGTTTCGGGATAGTAGGTGGCGGCGCAACGGCGGGGGATGGGGTAGCTCACCACGATGAAGCGCCGCGCTACCCGCTCCTCGCCGCGAAAGTGGCTCGTCAGGTCCACCACGTCGCCCGCGGTCAGGCCCAGCTCGCGGATGTCCTCCGGGTTCATCATCACCACGCGGCGCTCGTTGTAGATGCCGCGGTAGCGGTCGTCCAGGCCGTAGACGGTGGTGTTGAACTGGTCGTGGCTGCGCATCGACATCATCACCAGTTGACCCGGCTCCAGCTTCACCGGCTGGATGCGGTGCACGGTGAAGTTGGCCTTCCCCGTGGTGGTGCTGAACTCCCGGCGGTCGCGCGGGAGGTTGGGGAGCGTCAGCTCGCCGTGCTCGCGCAGACGGCGGTTGTAGCCCTCGAAGCCGGGGATCACCCGCTCGATCAGGTCGCGGATGCGGTCGTAGTCGGCGATCAGCGAGTACCACTCCACCCGGTTGCGCGCGCCCAGCGTGGCGGTGGCCAGGAGCGCGACGATGGTGGGCTCGCTTTTCAGGTGCGGCGATGCGGGGTCCAGCACGCCGCGCGACGTGCGCACCACGCCCATCGAGTTCTCGGCCGTCACGAACTGCTCGCCCGTGAGCTGCACGTCGCGCTCGGCGCGGCCGATGGTGGGGAGGATCAGCGCCTGCCGCCCCGTCACCAGGTGGCCGCGGTTGAGCTTGATGGAGACGTGCGCGGTCAAGCGGCAGCGGCGCATGGCGGCCGCGGTGTACTCCGTGTCCGGTCCGGCGGAGAGGAAGTTGCCGCCCATCCCAAAGAACACCTTCACCTTCCCCGCGTGCATCGCCTTGATGGTCTCCACGGTGTCGTAGCCGTGGTGGCGCGGCGGGTCGAAGCCGAACTCCCGCTGCAGCGCGTCCAGGAACCGGTCCGGCATCCGCTCCCAGATCCCCACCGTGCGGTCGCCCTGCACGTTGCTGTGGCCGCGCACGGGGAGCGCGCCCGCCCCCTTCTTCCCGATGCTCCCCTTCAAAAGCAGCAGGTTCACGACCTCCTGGATGGCGCTCACCGCGTCCGGCTGCTGCGTGAGCCCCATCGCCCACGCCACGATGATGCGCTCGTGCCGCATCACCATCTCGGCCACGGCGCGGATCTGCGCGCGCTCCACCCCGCTCTGCTCGATGATCAGGTCCCAGCTCTCGGCACGCAGGTCCTCGACGAACGCCTCGTAGCCGTGCGTGTGGGTGCGGATGAACTCGTGGTCGAAGACGGTGCCCGGGTGCCGCTCCTCCTCCTCCAGCATCTCCTTGAGCACGCCCTTGAGGAGCGCCACGTCGCCCGCGATGCGCACCGGCACAAAGAACTCGGCGATGGGGGTGCCGTCGCCCACCAGCACGCTCAGGATGCGGCCGGGGTGCTTGAGATCCTGCGGGTGCTTGAAGTGGTTCAGCCCCGTCTCGGGAAGGGGGTTGATGGCGATGATCTTGCCGCCGTTGCGCTTCAGCCGCTGGAGCGCCGTGAGCATGCGCGGGTGGCACGACCCCGGGTTCTGGCCGATGCTGATCAGCAGGTCGGCGTGATGCACGTCGTCCAGCGTCACCGTACCCTTGCCTATGCCAATGGAGTCGGTGAGAGCGCTGCCGCTGGACTCGTGGCACATGTTGCTGCAGTCCGGCAGGTTGTTGGTGCCGAAGTGCCGCACGAAGAGCTGGTAGAGGAACGCCGTCTCGTTGGCGGTGCGCCCGGAGGTGTAGAACGCCGCCTCGTCCGGCGAGTCCAGCGCCCGGAGCTCCTTCGCGACCAGCCCAATCGCCTCTTCCCAGCCGATCGGCTCGTAGTGCGTGGCGCCCTCGCGCAGCACCATCGGCCGGTCGATGCGCCCCTGCTTCGCCAGCCAGTAGTCGGACCTCTCGGATAGCTCGGCGACGCTGTAGCGGCGAAAGAAGTCGGGGTCGATCAGCTTCCGGGTGTTCTCCTCGGCCGTGACCTTTGCGCCGTTCTCGCAGTACTCCGCGAAGGCCGGCCGCTCGCCGGCGGGCGGATCGGGCCACGCGCAGCTCTGGCAGTCGAAGCCGCCCTCCTGGTTGAGCTTCTGGAGCATGCGCGTGCCGTCCGCGGCACCCAGCTCGTTGAGCGTGTACTTCATCGCCACGCGCACGGCGTTGATGCCGGCGGCGGTCTTCTGCACCTCGCCCAAGCGCAGCCCCGTGTGCTCCGCCGGCGGCTGCGCGTGGACGCGGCCGTGGAACGCCTCGTCGGCGGCGGTGGCGGGCGGCTCTCCGGCGCGCGCCATCTCGCGCCGCACCCCGCCCTCGCTGGCGAGGCCGATCTTGGCGCTCTCCCACGCGTTGGCCTGCTCCCCGTCCGGCACGTCCCCCCGGATCGCCCCCTGCTCCGGCTCGACCGACGCCCGTTCCTCCAGCTCCTTCCTCTCCGCCGAATCGATGTTGCCGTGCTCCGTCATTCGGTGCTCCAATGGGGCGGGTCGTTGGGAATCGATGGCGGCGCTGCAACAACCATACTTTCCAGGTCCCAGGCTCCCTGGCAACAGGCTGTTCCGCCATGGGGCACGGGAATTGTCACGTCGCGCGGAAACCGCGAAGGCGCCTTACCCCGGAACCAGTGATGATGCCGCGAATTCGCATGGCGTGGGTGCACGTCAGAGACAGCCTCTGGTTCCTACCCACGCTGCTCACGCTATTCTCGGCCGCGCTGGCGGCCGCCATCACCACCGCGGAGCGGCGCGGTCTGCTGCAGACCTCTTCGGAGAGCGCGTGGGCGTTCGGCGGCGGCGCGGAGGGCGCGCGCGGCGTGCTCAACGTGATCTCGGGGAGCCTCATCACGGTCACCGGCGTAGTCTTCTCGGTGACGATCGTGGCGCTGCAGCTCGCCAGCGTGCAGTTCACCCCGCGCGTGCTGCGCAACTTCACCGCGGACCGCGCGAACCAGGTGGTGCTGGGCGTCTTCATCGGCACCTTCACCTACACCCTGCTGGTGCTCCGCACGGTGGATTCGGGGAACACCCCGGGCGACGTGTTCGTGCCGCGAGTGGCGGTCACCGTGTCGGTGGTGCTGGTTCTGGTGAGCATCGGGTTCCTCATCTTCTTCATCAACCACGCCGCGCGTTCCATGCAGGTGGCCACCATCCTGTGGCGGGTGACGCGGGAGACGGTGGGGCACATCCGCCAGCTCTTCCCCGCCCGGCTCGCCCACGACGCCCCCGCGCCCCTTCCACACC
>DASVVI010000484.1:0-9483 GCA_036386635.1 Longimicrobium sp. | reverse complement strand
AGTACGAGCGGTAGAACGCTCTTGGGAAGCATGGATGCGGCCTGGTCGAAGGGGGAAAAGTGCCTAGTGCCTAGTCCCCAGTGCGTTCTCGAGCTCACTTGGCACTCGGCACTGGGGACTCGGCACTGCTGTTTTATTCGATCCGCCCCAGCGCCCAGGCCGCGGCGCGGCGGACTCCCGCGTCCGGGTCTGACGCCAGGAGACGCGAAAGGGTTGGAATGGAGGACGAATCGTCCAGGCGGCCGAGGGCGTGGGCGGCGGCGCGGCGCACGCGCGGCTCGCGGTCGCCGGTGAGGCGCGCAACACTGGTGGCAGCCTCCCGGCTGCGCGTGTGTCCCAGCGCCCACACCGCCCCGCCGCGCACCTCCGCGTCCCCGTCGCCCAGCAGCGCTGTGAGCGGGGCGACGGAGCGCGGATCGCCCGCGTAGCCCAGCCCCAGCACCGCCGCGTCGCGCCGCAGCGGCTCGCCGGAGCGCAGCGCGGTGAGGAGGGCATCGGTGCCGCCCTCGAAGCGCCGCCTTCCCAGCAGCCGGGCGGAGACGCGGCGCACGCAGGCATCGGGGTCGCCCAGCCCGTCGCGCAGCGCCGCCACGTCGTCGGCCGACGCGGACTGGGCGCCGAGCCAGGCGAGCACGCGGCCGGTCGCTTCGTCGCGCTGCACCAGGGAGGGCGCGTCCTCCGCGTCGCCGCCGCCCATCCCCCACCCGTTGCCGACCGACTGCGACACCAGCTCGCAAGCGACCGGCGAGATCCCGCGCACCGCCGCCAGCAGCGGACGCACGCCGTTCTCCTGCGCCTCCATCGTCTCGGCCCGCGGGCGCTCGACGCCGCAGAAAAGCGCCGCCGGCACCAGGACAAGGGCGAGCCCGGCCATGGCGGCGGCCCTCGGAAGGGGCCGCCGCACGAATGATTCGATCGTGTTCATGGATTCGTTCCGCCTAGTTCATGGGGCGCGGACGGGGACGCGGGCGCGGTTGGGGCCGCGGCCGGGGCCGGGGATCGGGTCCGCCGCCGAGGGCACGGGCGGCGGCTCTGCGCACTTCGGGATTCGGGTCGCGCAGCAGCGGCTCGATGGCGGCCACGTCCCGCGTCTGGCCGAGCGCCCACAGCGCGTTGGCGCGCACCGACTGGTCGTCGTCGCGCAGCAGCGCGTTCAGCTCGGCGGGGGCGCGGTCGGGCTCGATCTGCCCGATCGCCCACGCCGCCGTCGCGCGCACGGCGGGCACCCGGTCGCGGAGTGCGGCGGTGAGGGCGGGCATGGCGGATTCGCGCTCGATCTCGCCTAGCGCCCACGCCGCCGTCTGCCGCACGCCTGCGTCGGAATCGCCCTGCAGCACGCGGCTGAGCGGCGCCACGCCGGACTCCGCCTCGATCTGCCCCAGCGCCCACGCCGCCTGGTTGCGCACGCGCGGGTCAGGGTCGCCCAGCACCGTGGTCAGCGCGGGCACCGCGTCGGCCGATTCGATCTCGCCCAGCGCCCACACGGCGGTCTCGCGCACCTCGCGGTCGCTGTCGCGCAGGGCCGCGGCGAGCGCGGGCACCGCCTCCGCCGCCTCGATCTGCCCCAGCGCCCAGGCGGCGACGCGGCGCATCGCCGCGTCACCCTCGCGCAGCACGGACGACAGCGCGGGGACGGCCGTGCGGCTCTCGATCTCGCCCAGCGCCCACACCGCCGTCTCGCGCAGCTCGGTGTCCGGGTCGCGCATGGCGCGGGCGAGCCCGTCCACGGCGGCGGGGTCCTCGATCTGCCCCAGCGCCCACGTGGCGGTGCGGCGCACCTCGATGGAGCGGTCCGACGCCATCGCCTGCACCAGCGCGGCGGTCGCGGCGCGGCTCTCGATCTCGCCGAGCGCCCATGCGGCCGTGTTGCGCACGGTGGCGTCCGTGTCGGTGCGCAGCGCCTCGATCAGCGCCTGCACCGCGCGCGGATCATGGAGCGATCCCAGCGCCCGTATCGCGCTCAGCCGAACGGTGCCGTCCGCATCCTTGAGCGCCGCCACCAGCGCCACCACCGCGCCCGGGCTGCTCTGCCGCGCCGTCGACGCCTTCGCGTCCACCTGCGGGGTCACGGTCGCCTGTGCATCCGCCGCCGCCTGCGCGCTCGCCGCCGCCTGCTGGATCGCGGGCGCGGACGCATCCTTGAGCGCCGCGACGGGCGCGGGAGCGGAGCGCGGGAGCACCGAGAGAACGGCGGGCGCCGCCGCGGGCTTCTCATCCACCGAAGCCGAGACCACCCGCGCCTCCACGCGCCCCGGCTCGGCCGGCATCGCGACGAGATCGGCCGTGATCGCCTCCACCGGACGCATCGCGCCGACGGCGGCTACGACGGCGAGGAGGCCGCCCATGGTCAGTGCCGTCCGCGCGCGTCCCGGCGTGCCGCGCTCCACGCCCGGCTCCAGGATGGCGAGGAGGCGCCCCTCGAAGGTCGACCGCTGCGCCATCGGCAGCGCGACGGCGGCGGGGACGCGCGCCCGGCCAATGAGGCGCACCATCTCCAGCAGGTGCGCGGCGTACGCGGAGGCGCGGGTGCCGGTGCTCAGCACGGCGTCGTCGCAGCACCGCTCCGCCTCGGCGCGAAGCTGGTGCAGCGCGATCCATGCGAGCGGGTTGAACCAGTGCACGGCGCACGCGAGCTGCGCCAGGGCGAGCGTCGCCACGTCGCGCCGGGCCACGTGCGCCAGCTCGTGGCGCAGCACCACGTCGCGCCGCTCCGCCGGCCACTCGTCGCAGTCGGCGGGTAGGAGGACGACGGGGCGGATGAACCCCCACGTCATCGGCATCTCCGACCACCGGGTGCGGATCAGCCGCGCGCTGGGCGCGTCGAATGTGCGCGAGATGCGGTCGGCCGCCGCCGTCCACTCGCCGTCCACCATCCGCTCGCCCGACCGCGCCAGCCACCACACCATCGCCGTCCCCGCCAGCACGCGCAGCACCAGCACCGCCGCGACCAGCAGCCATACGCCAACCATCAGCGTCGTCCGGTCAACGTCCGCCGGCCACCACGCGGACGCCACCGGCGCCTCGCGGACAGGCTCCGCAACCGTCTGTGGCGATGGCGCGGCCTCTTCCATCGCCTGCGCCACCACGGGCGCCGCATCATCCACCCGCGCCACCTGCGCCGGCGCCGCGCCGAGAGAGGCGGGGAGCACGGCGATGCGCACGGGGATGAGGTGCGTGAAGGGGAGGGCGAGCACGCCGGCGACGGCGGTGGTCCACACGATGTGGCGCACGGCGGCGGAGCGGCGGCGGAGGAGGAAGGCGAGCACCCCCGCCACGCCCAGCACCATCGTGGACTTGAGGGCAAGCTCCGGCAGGTAGCGCCCGGCGGTCTCCAGCGCGGACGCGAGCTCGTTGATGGCCATGCTTACCTCCCCTCGTCGCGGGCCGCATCCACCTGCTGCGCCAGCCGCCGCAGGTCCGCATCGGTCAGCTTGCGCCGCGACATCCCCAGGAGCGCCGCCGCCGCAGCCTCCACGCTTACGCCGAAGAAGGTGCGCACCAGGTGCCCCAGGGCCGCCGAGCGCGCGCTCTCCTTCGCCACCATGGGCTTGTAGAGGTAGCGTGGGCCGTCCTGCAGGTGCTCCACCTCGCCCTTTTCCACCAGCGTGCGCAGCGTGGCGCGCACGGCGGAGTAGCTCGGCGGATCGGGGATGCGCTCCAGGATGTCGTTGACGGTGGCCTGGCCCAGCGCAAAGAGCACGTCCATCACCTGGCGCTCCCTGCGGCTGAGGTGTGCGGTGAGCTCGGGACCCATGCGGATCTCTCTCGTGAGTAGGTGGGGATCTTCCTGCGGGAATTCCAGCACAGTGCTGGAAACCCAGCACCCTGCTGGATATCTAGCACCCTCTTTCGAGGCCGTCAAGGATCTTGTTCACCGGGTCCACTTTCTTGCATCGCTCGCCCCGGAGTGGCATCGTGATCCGATGATCGACGACAGCAGCCACAACCGCATCTTCGAGGTCGTCCGCCGCATCCCCGCCGGCCGCGTGCTGACCTACGGCGACGTGGCGGCGCTCGCGGGCCTTCCCGGCCACGCGCGCCTGGTGGGCTACGCGCTGCACGCCCTCCCTGACGGCACCACCGTTCCCTGGCACCGCGTGATCAACGCGCGCGGCGGCATCAGCACCGGCCGCGCCTACCCCGGCGGCGAGCTTGTGCAGCGCTTCCTCCTGGAGGGCGAGGGCGTGGAGTTCGACGCCCGTGGGCGCACCAGCCTCGCGCGTTATCGGTGGGAGGGTGGGTGAGCGGGCCCCCCTCCCCCGCTCGTTCCTCGCGGCCCTCCCCCAAAACAACCTGGGGGAGGGGCGGTGGCAGCCATTTGTGCCCAACCCCCTTTTTTTTGTCATCCTGAGCGACGCGCCTCTCTGGACTCGCCCGTGCTCCGTCCTGTGGCGCGGAGCGAAGGATCTACTGCGCGTGGCGAGGGGACCGGGTGTGAAGTGCGGGCCTCCTGCCTCGCCGGCTAGATCCTTCGTTCGCCGCCGGAGGATTTGTGCCCAGCCGGCTTCTGCGAGGCGGCTCGCTCAGGATGACAGGAGAGGGGGAGGCGCTGTTCCCACGCACTAACGCACTAACGCACTCTCTCCTCCGGTCCGCATCCTGCTTTGTAGCTCACGCAAATGGCGGCTGGCTCACAGATCCCGGGGATCGCCCCGTTGACGGCAGGGCAGAACGAGGAGACGAAAGAGGACGCCTCGGCGTGGATGAGGCACATGCGCGGCGGCGACTTCGAGGCGGCGTGGCGGGTGAGCGACGCCGTGCTGCAGGGACGCGCGGGCGTATCGTGCGCGCACTGGCCGCGCCACGAGCAGTGGGTTTGGGACGGCGAGCCGCTCGATGGAAAGCGCGTCCTCGTGCGCTGCTACCACGGCCTCGGCGACACGCTGCAGTTCATCCGCTACATGCCGCGGCTGCGGAAGGTCGCGCGGGAGGTGATCGTGTGGGCGCAGCCGGAGCTGATCCCGCTCCTTACGACCGCGCGCGGCATCGACCGCCTCCTCCCGCTCCACGACGGCGCACCGGAGGTGGAGTTCGACGCGGACGTGGAGGTGATGGAGCTGCCGCACATCTTCCGCGACACCCAGCGCACCCTCCCCGCAGAGGTCCCTTACCTGCACGCCGACCCCGCCCCGCTCCCCCGCGTCGGACGCCTGGCGGTGGGCCTGGTGTGGAAGGCGGGCGACTGGGACGAGCGGCGCTCCATACCGCCCGAGCTCCTGGTGCCGCTCGGAGAGATTCCCGGCGTGGAGCTGCACGTACTCCAGCGCGGCCCGGGATTGCGTGAGCGCCCGGCCGGCTTCGGTATCGACTCAGGGTCAGACGACGTGCTGGAGACGGCGCGCGTGATGAAGGCGCTCGACCTGGTGGTAACAGTGGACAGCATGCCCGCGCACCTCGCTGGCGCGCTGGGAGTGCCCACCTGGACCCTTCTCCACGCTGACCCCGACTGGCGATGGATGGAGGGGCGCGAAGATTCGCCCTGGTACCCAACGATGCGCCTCATCCGCCAGGAGCGCGCCGGCGATTGGGAGGGCGTGGTCGCGCGCGTAGCCGCCGATCTGGCGACGCGCGCGGAACCATCCGCGCGCCGTGGGGTGTAGTTTTATTAGCACCGTGTTCGACCGACGCCGCTTCCGCCCTCCCCTCCGGACTTACATGATCCACCCGCTTCGCCCGCTCTTGGCCCTGGGCGCGCTGCTGCTGGCGACCTCCACCGCCGCCGCGCAGGGCACCGTGATCCCCGGCACGGACGGCTACAACGACTATCCGCGCGGTCGCGAGGCGTACGTCAAGGAGGTGCAGCAGGAGGTGCGCGTCACGCTGGCGCAGCTCCTGGACGCAATGGAGCGCGGCGACGCGGACGCCGTCGCGCGCCTCTACACGCGCGATGGCGTGCTGGTGTACCCGGACGGCGACGCGGCGCGCTCGCAGCGCGAGATCCGCGAGCGCCTTGCCGCAGACATCCGCCGCATGCCGCGCTTCCGCATCCAGGAATCGGACGTGGAGGCGAGCGGCGACATGGCGTTCGTCTCGGGGATGTACGTGTACGACGACGTGAGCGGCGGCGGCGCCCCCGTCGCGCGCCTCGGCAACGTGAGCCTCGTCCTGTGGCGCACCTGGGAGCGTCAGTGGCGGATCCGCTTCATGGTCCTGGGCGGCCCGCTGCAGCCCAAGATCTGAGCGCATCGAACAGCCTCACACAGAGAACACAGAGGGGAACATCAAGCCGCAGAGGGAAACCTCAGTCGGCTGTGACGACCGACGCCATCTGCGCGTTCGACACGGAGGTCGCGGGCGCGTCGCGAAAGGTGGCGAGCACCTCCATCAGCCGCGCGACGTCCGCATCGTTGCTCGCGATGCCGACCGAGGCACGGATGGCGCCGACCGCGTAGTCGTTCATGCAGTCCGAGAACTGCTGCAGCGTGAACGTCTCCGGAGTGAGCGTCTGGATGCAGCGGAACGCCTCGTCGTCGTGGTACTCGAAGGCGAACTCCGCCGCGCCGGGGTTGCAAAAGAAGCCGGTGCGGATGGAGACCCCCGCCTCGTTGGTGCGCTGCTCCACCACGCGGAAGTCGACCGTGTCACCCTCGGGGTCGATCAGGTTGAACGCCACGCTTCCGCCCCGCCTCACCGTCCCCTCCGGACCGTACACGCGAACCATCGGCGCGCCGCTGGAGTGCCGCAGACCCGCCAGCTCGCGGAGGAGCAGCTCGGTAAGACGCATCACGTGGGCGTTGATGCGTCCCATCCCCATCTCGCCCAGGAAATCCAGCCCCGCCGAGACCGCCGAGATCCCCAGGTAGTTGAGCGTCCCGTCCTCGAAGGCGCGCCCCGTGACGTGCGACAGGTGCACGCTGTTCTGCGCGGAGACGAAGCGCACCGTGCCTCCGGAGAACCAGGGCCGGTGCAGCTCGCCCAGCAGGTTGCGGCGCGCCAGCAGCGCCCCCACGCCGGTGGGGTAGCCGAACATCTTGTAGAACGACAGCACGGCGAAGTCGGGCGCGTACTTCCCCAGGTCGAGCGGGCTCGTGGGGACGAACGCCGCCGCGTCCAGCAGCACGTGGTAGCCGCGTTCGCGCGCCGCCTCCACCCACTCCAGCGGGTGCTTGACGCCGCTGAAGTTGCTCTGCGCGGGGAAGGCGAATAGGTGGTGCTTCCCCGGCTCCGCGCCGGCGAGGTGCTCCTCGATGTCGTCCACCCGCAGCTCGCACCCAAGCGGGACGTAGCGCACGTCGGCTCCGTGCGCGGTGGCGTACTCGCGCATCCCGTTGACGGAGTTGTGGTTGTCCGCCGTCATCAGGAAGCGGCCGCCGGGCTCCCACGGGTACGCCTCGGCGATCAGCTTGAGCGCGCCGCTGGCGTTGAGGGTGAAGATGACCTCGTAGCTCTCCGGATCGGCGTTGAAGAAGTCGAGCACTTTGCGCCGCGCCTCCTCCACCAGCGTCGTGGCCGCCATCGACGACGGGTTGCGCGAGTGCGGGTTGCCGAGCACGCACCCGCACAGGTAGTCCGCGTGCGCGCGCACCTGGCTCTCGGCGTACAGCCCGGCGCCCGTGTAGTCGAGGTACACGTGCCCGCCGCTGTCCAGCCGGCTGAAGTCGCGCCTGCGAAGCTCGGCAAAGGTGTCGCTCATGCGTTCACACCCGGCTCGTAAGGGAAGGAACTTCCATCATCCCAAAGTTATAGCGTAGCCGCCAACATCGGAACGGCCGTCTCACACAGAGACACAGAGGAACAGAGAGAACGACGGAAAGGAATATAACACCTTTTCCTTTCTTGCCGTTCTCCTCCGTGTCTCTGTGTGAGGCCATGCGGTTGCCGTTACTGCGCCCTGCCGCTCCGCATCGTTTCGGGGAGGAAGATGGCGACGAGGGCGGCCATCGCCAGCGCGGCGCAGGCGGCGACGATGGTGTTGCCGCCGAAGCCCCAGTACGCGTACGTCGCGCCGGCCAGCGCGCTCCCCACGCCGGAGCCGGCCTGCCCGACCGCCATCGACAGGCTCATCAGCGAGCCGCGCTGCTGGTCGGGGACGAGCTCGGCCATCATGGCCTGAAAGGGGGAGGCGCGCGCGGCAAAGAGCGCCATCGTTCCCCCGAAGAGGAGGTAGGCGCCGGCCATGGAGCGCGCCAGGGGCACCGTCGCCGCGATCCCCAGGGCCAGGCCGATGCTGGCGCCGATCACCAGCCGCTTGCGCCCGGTGCGGTCGGAGAGCCGGCCCGCGGCGGGACCCGTGAGCACCGTCGCCACGCCGCCGATGGCGAAGAGGAGCGCCACCTGTCCCGGCCCCGCGCCGCGCGCCTGCTCCAGCCAGGTGGGCAGGAAGAGGATGTACAGCGCCGTCCCGCCGAACATCCCGAAGCTCGACAGGACGGCGACCGCCGCCGCGCGCCTCTCGAGAAGCGCGCGGTAGTGGCGCAGCAGGTAGCGCACGCCGAGCGGCGCCCGCTGCAGCTCCACTTCGGCGTGCGGCACCCAGCGCACGATCATCAGCCACGCGATCCCCATCGTGGCCGCGAAGACCAGGAAGGGTGCGCGGAAGCCGCTGCGCGCCGCCAGCAGCGTCCCCACGGGGATGCCGAGGACCTGGCCGGCCGCCATCCCGCTCATTACCCACCCGTTGGCCCATCCCCGCCGCTCCGGCGGAAAGTAGTCGCCCACGTACGCGGCGGTGGCGCCGGTCAGCACGCCGCCGCCCGCGCCCGTGAGCACGCGCACGGCCAGGAACGACCCGAAGTCCAGCGCAAGCGCGTGCAGCGCCAGCCCCACCGTCATCGCCGCGGCGCCGGCCAGGAGCATCCGCCGGCGCCCTACCCGGTCGCTCACCGGCCCCGCGACCACCGCCACCAGGGCGACGGCCACGGAGTACCCGGTGCTGATCAACGCCACCCGCCCCTCGGAGATGCGGAGCTGCTCCGCCACGCGGGGAAGGATCGGCGCCAGGATCATCGTCTGCGTGGTGACGGAGAAGACGAGGAGCCAGAGCGCCGCCAGCGTGGCCCAGGCCGGGGGGCGGCGGGCGGGAGCCGTCACCCGTTGGCGGCGCCGCCCAGGTGCTGCTCCAGCGCGTCCGCCCGGATCTCCATGCGCGACTCGTGGAAGACCGGCTTCCCCTGCCGCAGCAGGATCACCTGCGGCGATTCGTGCGTGATCCCGGTGCGCTCCTCGATGCTGTCGCTGAGGTCGCGGCTGGCGTGGATGTCGATGATGTTGATGGGCGCCTCGGGGTGGCGCTGCTCGAAGTCCGTCATCTGCTCGTGCGCCATCGCGCTGATGGGGCAGGTGGTGTTGTGCTTGAAGAGGATCGCCTCGTCGGCGCCGAAGAGCTGCTCGAGCGCCTGGCTGTCGGTCACGTCCCGCATGATGCCTCCCTTGGGTGCGATGTTGCCGCTCGGATCGCGCGGCGGGCCGCCACCCCCGCGCAAACGCCGGGCCTGCGGTCGCGGCCCCCACCCCGGCCCCCACCCCCAGCGTCGCTCCGCGACG
>DASVVI010000483.1:0-2720 GCA_036386635.1 Longimicrobium sp. | reverse complement strand
CCCCCAGCAGTACGCCTTCCCCGCAGCGTCCAGCCCGCAGCTGTGGATGGTGGCTGCCACGACCGAGGTGAGCCGCGCCGCGCCGCCTACCGGCTCCGGGGCGGGGTGCGCGTCCGTGTCCGCCCGGCCGATGCCGAGCTGGCCCTGCGCGTTCCGTCCCCAGCAGTACGCCACGCCGTCCACCGCCATCCCGCAGAGGTGCGAGTAGCCCACGCTCACGGAGCGCCACGTCATCGCCGGCGCCACGGCCACCGGCGAGCTCACGAACGGCTCGGACACGCCGAACGCCTGCGCCGGGTTGCGCCCCCAGCAGAAGAGCTTCCCCGCCCCGTTGAGCGCGCACGTCGTCTCGCCGCCCGCGCTGATGGCCGCGAACCGTTCCCCGCTCGCGACGCGCGCCGGCTCGGGGACGCTGGCGGGCGCGGCCCCGGCGCCGATCTGGCCGAAGTCGTTGCTTCCCCAGCAGTACACCTCGCCCGACCGCAGCAGCGCGCAGGTGTGCCCGCCCCCCGCCGCCAGCGCGACCGGCGCGGTGGAGGGGGTGCTCAGGGTGGAATCGGTGTTGCACCCGGCCAGGAGCGCGCACGCCAGGAGCGCCGCCGGAAGGGAGTCGCGGATGAGCATCTGCATCGTTGGAATTCGAGGGGGATCGGTCCGCGGAAGCAAACGTCTCATCCCCATCGCTTTGCACAAAACGTCGTGACTCTACGCGCGAGCCATGCCGCCACCGTCCCGCGGCTCCGATTGCGCGGAGCGGGCGCGGCGGAGTATCGTCCCGCTCCCCCAGCCCGGATGAACGTCGATGGCCGAGCGGCACGACCCGTACGTATCCCTGCGCAACCCCAACTTCCTCTGGTACGTCGCGAGCCTGGTGGCGCTCACGCTGGGCACGCAGATCCAGGCGACAGTGGTGGCGTGGCAGGTGTACGAGATCACGCGAGACCCGCTCTCGCTGGGGCTGGTGGGGCTGGCGGAGGCGATCCCCTTCATCGGCGCCGCGCTGTACGCGGGGCACGTGGCGGACCTGCACGACCGCAAGCGCCTCTGCCTGGCGGCCCTCCTGGTGCAGACGGCGTGCGGCGGCGCCCTCCTCGCGCTGGCGATGCGGCCGCAGGTCCTGGCCGGCGGCACCTGGCCGATCTTCGCCGTGGTCTTCGCCAGCGGCGTCGCTCGCTCCTTTCTGCAGCCCGCCCGCACCGCGCTGGGGGCCGAGATCGTGCCGCGTGAGACGTACGCGAACGCGGTGGCGTGGCGCTCGTCGCTCTGGCAGTTCGGGGCGGTGATGGGGCCCGCGCTGGGCGGGGTGCTGTACGGCTTCGCCAGCGCCCGCGCCGCCTACGCCGCCGAGGCGGCGCTCTGCGCACTGGCGCTCCTCCTCTTCGCGCGCATCGCGTACACGCGCCGCCCCGCCGCCGCGCGCGAGGGCACCATCGGCGAGAACCTCACCATCGGCATCCGCTTCCTCCTGAAGCAGCCGCAGCTCCTCGGCGCGCAGGTGCTGGACCTCTTCTCGGTGCTGTTTGGCGGCGCCCCGGCGCTCCTCCCCATCTTCGCGGCGGAGATCCTGCGCGTGGGGCCGCAGGGGCTGGGCGTCCTCCGCGCCGCCCCCGCCGCCGGCGCCGTGGCGATGTCGCTCGTGCTGGCGCACCGAAAGCTGCGCCGCGCCGGCCCCACGCTCCTGCTGTGCGTCGCGGGATTCGGGGTGTGCTGGATCCTCTTCGCCCTGTCGCACTCCTTCTGGCTCTCCCTCGCCCTGCTGGCGCTGAGCGGGATGCTGGACAACGTGAGCGTGGTGATCCGCTCCACCCTCCTGACGCTGCGCACCCCCGAGCACCTGCTGGGCCGCGTCTCCGCCGTGAACCAGATATTCATCGGCTCATCCAACGAGATCGGCTCCTTCGAGTCCGGCGTGGCCGCGCGGCTGCTGGGCGCCGTCAACTCCGTGCTCCTGGGCGGCCTGGTGACGCTCGGCGTGGTGGGCGTCACGGCGATCAAGGTGCCGGCACTGCGGGAGCTGGACGAGCTGGAGTAGACGGGTCATTCCGCTCCCTGTTGGACGAATTCGCTATGAACGGTTGACAGGACGCCCGGAAACCGTACATTCACCGAAGAAGGACAACTGCGAGATCGGCCGGCAAAGGCCCCTGCTCAACATAGCGTTGAGCCAGGGGCCTTTTTTTGTCCGGGAGAGGCATCTCTCCGCCGGTATCGCAGTGAGTCCTTCACCTTTCTCTTCCTCCATTCAGAGGTGACACATGGCAGTCGAAGACAGGATCCTGGATCTCGGCGGTGCCGTCTACAACGTCGCGCACTCCACCTTTAACGCAAAGGGCGACGTCAGGTTCGCGGAAGGCGGAACGATGACCGCCGGAAGCCCCACCCTGACGGTGGCGACGAACACCTTCACCAGCTCGGACGTGGGGAAGGTCATCTGGGTTCCGGGCGCCGAGGCAAACGGGAGGACCCTCAGCCACTTGGATGCGACGCAGGACAAGGGCGCGGAGGATTACGTCACCATCAGCGGCTACGTGAGCCCCACGCAGGTCACCCTCAGCAAGAACGCCGCGACGTCGGTCACCGGGCAGAAGATCGGATTTGGGAGCTACGACAACGCGGCGATCCAGGCGGCGGTCGACATGGCTGCCGCGGCGGGCGGAGGCCGCGTCCTCTGCCAGGGGGGCCGGACGTACCTCGTGCGAAACGTCATCATGCGCCCCGGG
>DASVVI010000482.1:0-2791 GCA_036386635.1 Longimicrobium sp. | reverse complement strand
CGCAGGTGTACCCAAAGTTGGTACGCCGGGGCGCCGCGGTCAACCCGCCACGAAAAGAGGCGAGCCCCACCCTCCGTGCGGAAGGTGGGGCTCGCCGACCAATCCTGTCGCCAGCGGTTACCGGCTGATGATGGGGTCCGGGTTGCCGTCGGGGTCGCACTTGGCGGAGCCGCTGGTGCGGGCGCCGCCCAGCAGGAGCACGCCGGCCGCGTGCGGGGCCGCCATCGAGGTGCCGCTCATGGTGGTGGTGCCGCCGCCCTTGCGGGTGGAGAGAATGCTCACGCCCGGCGCCGCGTAGTCCACCGGCGGGTTGCCCCAGTTGGACCACGACGGCATGCAGTCGTTCACGTCCGTCGCCGAGATGGTGTAGACGTTGTTGCCGTTGGTGCGCGACGGCGTGGTGGTGCTCGCGTCCACGCCCTCGTTGCCGGCGGCCAGCACGAACTTGATCCCCTTGGCGGCCGCGTCCACGATCGCCTTCTCCAGCGTGGCGTTGGAGCCGCTGCCGCCCAGGCTCATGTTGGCCACGTCACCGCTGGCACCCTTGGCGGCCACGTAGTTGACCCCGTTCACCACCCCTTCCCACGACCCGCTGCCGCTGTTGCCCAGCACGCGCACCGAGCAGACGTAGGCGTTCGCCGCCACGCCCACCACGTCGATCGAGTTGTTCTTGGCGGCGATGGTCCCCGCCACGTGCGTGCCGTGCCCGTTGCCGTCCGCGGGCGAGGTGCCGGCGAAGTAGGTGTGGCAGGCGCGCGAGGTGTTCAGGTCCGCGTGGTTGAGGTCGATGCCGCTGTCGATGATCCACGCCGTCTTCCCCGTGCCGTCGCCGAAGCCGCCCACGCGGCTGATCCCCCACGGCGTCGTCTGGCCGGTGCTTCCGCCGCCGCCGCCGGGACGCGCCTGGCCTTCCACCGGGAAGATGAGGGAGACCGGGCCGTCACGCTCCACCAGCGCCACGCGCGGGTCGCCGCTCACCGCCGCGATGCGCGACTCCGGGATCACCGCCGAGAAGCCCCGGGCGGCGAAGTGGCGCAGGTGGCGGATGGCGAAGCCGTTGCCGCGCGCCAGGTCGGCGGCGGCGGCGTCCACGTCCACGCCGTCGCGGAAGGTCACCAGGTAGATGGGCGCGTTCTCGGACCGGGCTGCGACCGGGGTCTCGGGGGCGCTCAGGCGGTTGTCCTGGCAGCCCACGACGGCAAGGGCCGCGGCAAGGGCGGCGATGGGGGTGCTGCGACGCATGTACGTCCTCCGGATGGCGGGCGGGAGATGCGGGGGCAGGGAAGGCCCCGCGCGGGTGTGGCTGCGTATGATCCCGGCAAGGTGAGGGCCGCGCCGGGGTGCGTTTCGCGCCATCTCCAAGTGGATGCGCCCCAATCAATTGCGCGTCTGGGCGGAGATCGATCCGATTCGCGCGCTGCACCAGAATGGTGCACTTGCAGCGGGATGGTGCGCCATCGGGCGAATGCGCCGAAGGCCCGGGCTCCCGTCCGGAAGCATCGCGGCTCTTTCCCCTTGCCCGGCGGGCGCCGTACATTCTGGCCCCCGGACACGCGAATCCTCTCAGCCGCACAGATGCCCTTCCTTAACCTGGTCGCTTCCCCGCGCGCATGAACCGCCTACGGATGTGGGGGCCCGCGGTACTGGGGCTGCTCCTGTTCGCCGCCGCCGGGTACGTGCTGCACTACCAGCTCCGCGGCGTCAGCTACCGGGACGTGCGCGCCACGCTCGGCACGCTGCCGCGCACCGCGCTCCTGGCGTCGGTGCTCATCTGCGCGGTCAACTACTTCATCCTCACGGGCTTCGACCTCCTCGGCTTCTTCTACATCGGGCGCAAGGTGCCCTGGTGGAAGGTGTCGATCGCGTCGTTCACCGGCTACGCCATCTCCAACAGCGTGGGGTTCGCCCTGATCTCGGGCACCTCCGTGCGCTACCGCTTCTACTCGCGCTGGGGGCTCACGGCGGGCGAGATCTCGCGCATCGTCCTCTTCTACTTCAGCACCTTCTGGCTGGGGCTGCTGGTGCTGGGTGGATGGAGCCTCGCGCTGGACCCCCACCCCACTCTCAACGCGACGTGGGACGTCACGGCGCGGGTGCTGGGGTGGGCGCTCCTGGTCTCGGCGGTCCTGTACCTGACCGCCTCGGCCGTGTGGCGCCGCCCGATCCGGTTCATGCGCTGGACCTTCGAGCTGCCGCCGCCGCTGATCGTGGTGATGCAGTTCGTCCTCTCCACCATCGACTGGGCGCTGGCTGCGGGGATCTTTTACGTGCTGATCCCCCACTCGCAGCTCTCCTACGCCGAGTTCATGAGCGCCTTCCTGACGGCGCAGATGATCGGCCTGCTGAGCCACGTGCCCGGCGGCGCGGGTGTGTTCGAGGGGACGATGGCCGTGCTGCTGGGCGGCTACCTCACCCCGGAACAGCTCCTTTCGTCGCTGGTGCTGTACCGGCTGGTGTACTACGTGGGGCCGCTGGGTGTGGCGCTGATGATCCTGGTGGCGGACGAGGTGCGCCAGCGGCGGCACTACTTCGCCCGCTGGACGAGCACCTTTGGAGCGCTGTCGCTCCAGCTGGCGCCCAAAGTGCTGGCGGCGTTCACCTTCGTGGGCGGCGGCGTGCTCCTCTTTTCCGGCGCCACGCCGGGCGAGGTGGGGCGCGTGTACGCCCTCACGCGGGTGCTGCCCCTGGCGGTGGTGGAGGCCAGCTACTTCCTGGGAAGCGTGGTGGGGGTGGGGCTGCTGATCGTCTCCAACGGGGTGGCGCGGCGGCTGGACCTGGCGTACTACCTGGC
>DASVVI010000481.1:0-2348 GCA_036386635.1 Longimicrobium sp. | reverse complement strand
GGTGTTCCCCTTGCTCTCTGCCGACATGCTCGCCTCATTCTGTGCGGGTGGATGCTAACGTGTTGCGGCGGACGGCGTTCGCAAATCCAGGACCGCGGGAGAACAGCAGTTTCACACTGAGCTGCAAAGGGCAACCGCAAGGGCACAGAGGGCTCCGTGTTCTTGCCGTTTTCTCTGTGTCTCTGTGTGATGCGCGGTTAGCTTTTCATCGTACCCCTTGCACCTCACGCTACGTGAGGTTGTAGAGTAGTGCCGTGGCCACAAAGAACACGGAGCGGATGCGATGAAGGCGAGCGGGTGGAAGGTGGGGGAGCTGGCGCGGCGTACGGGGCTGACCGTCCGCACGCTGCACCACTACGACGAGGTGGGGCTGCTGCGGCCAGGACGCCGCACGCCGAGCGGGCACCGCCTGTACGGCGACGACGAAGTCGAGCGGCTCCACCGCATCCAGTCGCTGCGGCGGCTGGGGTGGGGGCTGGACGAGATCCGCGGGATGCTGGACGATCCGCGGTTCTCCCCCGCCCACGTGGTGGAACTCCACCTGCAACGCGTTCGCGAGCAGATCCGCCACCAGCAGCGGCTGTGCGAGCGGCTGGAGGAGATCGCATCCCGGCTCCGCGCGGCGGAAACGGTTTCCGCCGACGAGCTCATTCAAACGATCGAGGCGATGACCATGTTCGAGAAATACTACACCCCGGAGCAGATGGAAGAGCTGCGTCAGCGCCGCGAGCAGGTGGGCGAGGAGCGCATCCGCGAGGTGGAAGCCGAGTGGCCGCGGCTGATGGAGGAGGTGCGCGCCGAGATGGAGCGCGGCACCGACCCCGCCGACGAGCGCGTGCAGGCGCTGGCCCGCCGCTGGATGGGGCTGGTGCAGGAGTTCACCGGCGGCAACCCCGGCATCGAGCGCTCGCTGGGCAACGTGTACCGCGAGGAGTCCACGGTGCACGGGATGGACGTGGCGGGCATGCGGCCGCTGATGGAGTACGTGCAGCGGGCGATGGCGGCGGGCAGGGGATAGGGTCCGCCAGAACTGATAAGAGAGAGGGGCGCACCCGGTTGGGTGCGCCCCTTTCGTTCATCCTGCCCGAAGGCTCAGCGGCTGGCCGGAGCCGCCGGAGCCGTATCGGTGCCCGCCGCGGGGGCGGGGGTGGTGCCCGCGGCCGCCGCGGAGTCCGCGGGCATGGCCGGGGTCGCGGCCGGGTCGGTCACCGGGGCGGTCGCCGCCGGATCGGTGGTCGCCGGGGCGGGGCTGGCCGCCGGATCGGTGGTCGCGCCCGTGTTGTTGTCGTCCGCTTCCTTGTTCCCGCCGCAGGCGGCGAGGGCGGCGAGGGCGAGTACCGTGAGGAGCTGCTTCATGGGGAGCCTCGTTTGCTCGGGGTTGGTCCACCGGAGCGCGCTCGTCGCGCTCGGTCGGCATCTCTTAAGGCAACGGGCGTGCTCGATGTGCCGAATGCGGAAAAGCGAGCATCCATGCGGCTTTTCGGTGGTTGGGAGCCTCACGAGAGAGCGTTCCGAGGGTGTCCGAACGGGTTCAGAGAACGGAAACGGTTGTTCTCTGAACGGGCTCAACCCTCCAGCCAGTCCATCACCAGCCGGTACGAGATGGAGTAGATGGATGGAAATCGAAAGGTGCCGTCGGCGAGCCCGCGGTGAACCTCGTCGCGGGTGAACCAGCGCAACTCCTCCATTTCGTCCTCGATGCGGATCTCGTCGGTGAGCGCCTCGGCGGTGAAGCCGATCATCAGCGAGCCGGGGAATGGCCACGGCTGTGACGAGTGGTAGCGCACGTCCGTGATGGCGACGCCGGACTCCTCCATCACCTCGCGCGCGACGGCGTCCTCCAGGCTCTCGCCGGGCTCCACGAAGCCGGCGAGCACCGAGTACACGCCCGGCTCCCAGACCTGCTGCCGGCCCAGTAGGCAGCGCTCGCCGTGCTCCACGCGCATGATGACCGCCGGGTCCGTGCGCGGAAAGTGATGGGTGCCGCACCCGGTGCACGCGCGCAGGTGCCCGGCCTCGCGCACCTCGGCGGGCGCGCCGCACACTCCGCAGAAGCGGTGGCGCGCGTGCCAGTGCCCCATCCCCCGCGCGAAGGCGAGCAGCCCCGCCTCCGCCGGCTCCATCATCAGCCCGTACCGCCGCAGGTCGCCCCACTCGCCCGCGTTCGCGATCGCGGGATCATCCGCCCGCTCCTCGTCTACCGGGACGGAGAAGTACGCCACGTCATCCGCCACGCCGAGGAGTACGGCGTATCCGGCCGCATCCGCCAGCGGTGCCGCCGCCTCCGCGGTGAGCCAGGCGGCGCGGGGGGCGGCCTCATCCGCCACGAAGAGGTTGCGGTGCTCCCA
>DASVVI010000480.1:0-3573 GCA_036386635.1 Longimicrobium sp. | reverse complement strand
CAGACCAGTAGGGATGGCGGCCGGTCAGGAGCTGGTAGAGGATCAGCCCGCAGGTGAAGACGTCCGACGCGGCACCCGGCGTGGCGCCCGCGGTGAAGTGCTCGGGCGACCGGTAGTTGTCGGTCCCCACGTAGCCCTGCTTCCCGTGCCAGGGCGCCGTCTGGTCCGTCAGGATCGAGAAGTCCACGTCGATCAGCTTCAGCTGAAAGCCGGCCGCGATGGAGGGGTCCTCGATCAGGAACGCGTTGTCCGGCTTCAGGTCCGCGTGGGCCACCTTCGCCTTGTGGAGCGTATCGATGCCGGACATCAGCACCTTGGCCCAGATCAGGTGCTGCTCCCAGAGGCGCGCGCTGAACGGCACCGTGAGCAGTCGGCCACCATTCTCCGCCGCCTCGCGCTCAAAGATCCCGCCCAGGTCCGCGCCGTTCTCCACGAACTCGAAGACCTGGAAGTAGTTGCGCCCGCCCCACACCGCCTCGAACGCGTCGATGGCGCGCACGCAGAAGTTCCGCGCCGGGCTCTCGGCGATCCGGCGGTTGAGCTCCTTCTGGTAGCGCACGTAGTCGCGGTACCAGTCCACCGTCACCGCCGGCGACTTGTACTGCTTGAAGAAGACGCGCTGCCCCGCGCCGTTCACCGCGCCGTACGAGATGGCCATCGCCCCCGGCCCGAACACGTCGGTGATCCGGTACCCGTTGATCTCGTCGCCCGCTTTTAGCTTCTTCGCCATCCGCCGGATGCTGAATCGTGAGTGCTAAGTCCTGAGTGCTAAGTCCTAAGTGCCTTCCACCCAGCACTTAGCACTCAGCACTCAGCACTGCGGTTCACAGCGCCACCGTCTCCGCCGACTTCGACACGCTGGCCGCGAGCTGGCGTAGCGTGTTCTTGAAGTTCGCCTGGTCGGTGGTGAACTTCACCAGCGCCTCCTGCGGGTTCATCCCGGGGTACGAGATCGCCTCCCATTCCGACTTGTCGATCTGGCTCAGCTCGTCGTAGCCGGGCATGTCGGGGGCGAAGAGGCTCAGGATGATGCGGTTGTTGATGACGGCGTTGGTCACGTCCTGCACGCCGCCACCCTTTGCCTCGGGGATGGTCATCGCGGGCTTGAACGAGGCATCGGTGAACACCACCACCACGCGCGCCGCGTCGCTGCGGTAGCGCCACTTGGTCGCGTCCAGGCTCTGCGCGCCCTTTTCCGTCTGCCCCATGTTCGCGACCTTGAAGAGCGCGTCCAGGAGCGACTCGGGCTCGTCCTCGCCGCCCTCCGCGGTCAGCCCGGCCAGCTGCGATCGGAGCGCCTCCACGTCGGTGACGAAGGGATTGTCGATGAACGGCTCCGCGTCGTGGTCGAAGTCGCGATAGCCCACCGCCTTGGCGCGCCAGTCGCGCACCGGCGACACGTTGTTCCCCTCCCCCTTGCTCAGCGACTCCACGAACGTCCCGATGTTCGCCTTGAGGGCGTCGATCGCCGGGGCCATGCTCCCCGACACGTCGATCAGGAATACGATGTCGGCGACGCCCCGCGTCTTGCTCTGCTGCTGGTCCATTTCGCTAGCCGTTCCGTCGAGGTCGTTGACGAGGTGCGGGCGAGCCCGCCGGGGTCCGTACCGCAAACGAAGCCCGCCGCCCATGCACGTTTCAGTCCGGCCCGCGCGGCTGCGTCTCGCCACAAAAGGGCTGGGCCGCGGCGCACGCAAAAAAGCCCCGCGGGCGTAAACGCTCGCGGGGCACCGCACCGGCTGACAGGACGCAACCGCACTTATTCTCTCAGCTTCTTTGCGCGATCTCCCAGGTGCGTCCGCAGCAGCTCACGCAGCTCGGACTCGACCGGTGCGCCGCCGATCGCGCGTTTAGGAAGGTAGTACACGCTCCGTTTGTTGAAGAAGAAAAGGAACAATTCGTCGGTTTCGTCCGCTTCGATGATCGCATCCCAAGTGAGCGTGGTCGCTGCGACGCCACCGCTCATCGTGACCCCGTCCGCGGTAAACCGATATACCTGCGGGCCACGCGTCGCCGGAGTCTCGGCGTACAAGCGGCGGTATCGGCGTCGCTGGACCCAGGGTGCCGCAAGCTGTCCAAGCCCCACTACCAGCGCGATGGAGCCGAGCAGCTGGAGTTCTTCCAACCGCCCACCGCCGCTCAGGTGCAGAATCGCCATGAGCGCGAGCATGGGCCAGATTGCCCACCCCATCCAGCCGAACCGTTGGCGCCTCTGTACGTGACGGGCTGCGCGAACCGTTTCGGCGGGGTCCAGAAGGAATTCGAAAGTGAGCGGCGATGACATGGGATGGTCGAGAGAGAAAGCCGGGTGAAGGTGCCGTTCACCGGCGCGGGTCCGGCGGAGCTGCTCTCGGCACCGGCCGTTTCTCAGGACCTCTGCCATCGGCGACCCGCGCGATCCGGAACCCCCACCAGACGAGTAGGCCCCCGAGCACGGCCGACAACGCGTGGAAGGGAAGGTACCACCACGGCGACAGCGGCTCCCACGTCCGCAGCGAGGGCCCGGCCGCGGGGGCGGTGCGAGCCCAGGCGATGAACGCATCGCCGATGGGCAGCATCCCGCCCGCGTACACGCGTTCGCGCCCGAACTGCCGCGGCATGCCGATCACCTCCACCCAGCCCAGCAAGGCATTCGCGACCGACAGGTCCCCGTGGACGCGCGCGGCGGCCGCGCCCACGACCACCGCCGGCCCGGAGAAACCGAAGACCAGCGGCCCCGTGTCCATGTCCTCTTTGCCGTGCACGCCGCGCGGGTACTCCAGGAAACCGGGAACGCTCATCACGTCATCCAGGAAGCGCGCGCGCAGCACTGCGTATTGCTCGCGCGCGAACCGCGGGTCCGCGTCCACCAGGAGCCGGCTCATCAGCGCGAGGCTCTCCCCGCGCACGCCGCCGATGGGACGCCCGGTACGGGGCTCCGCGGCATGGCTAAGCGCACCCAGCTCAGGATGCTGCCGCGCCCGTGCCTGGGCCACCCACCGCCGGATCGTTTCCCGGTACCTCGGCGCGACCACGGCGTCATGGATCCCCAGCGCGGCGATCCCGGGCGCAGTGTCCGCTGGCCACACCTGGTCCGGGTACGATTCCAGAAACGGGCTGCCGTACCCCGCCAGCGCCCGCGCGAACCGATCGCACTCCCGCGTGAACTTCTCGATCTCGGCGGCGGGCAGCTTCGCTCGGCCGACGGCGCGCACGTATTCCGCGCGCAGGTACAGTGCCCACGAGGCATGGAAGACACCGTACGGAGGCTCCATCTCGCGCACGAAGACGGCGCGCCCGGCATCCGAATGAATCGCCGCGAGCGCCTTGCGCGTCTCCGCCAACAGGTGGGCGCGCCGCGCATCGTGGTCATCGAGCTCCCCCGCCAGCCGCGCCGAAGCGAGTCCGTACAGCGCCCAGGTGAAGACGTACCCCTCCGGGAACAGCCGCTGCATGTCGTCCGCCGCGCCATCCTCGAGCGCCCCCTCCAGATACCGAAGCTGTGCCTGCACCGTCCCCGCCCCGCCCGGCCGGTGAAGGCGCACGTTCAGGAGCAGCAGAAACGCCAGTGCGAGAGCGATGATGCCGAGGAGT
>DASVVI010000479.1:0-1648 GCA_036386635.1 Longimicrobium sp. | reverse complement strand
GCGCGCTCACGCTGCCGGTGACGCGGAGGACCTCCTGCGTGAGCGTCCCTACGAAGCTGGCCGTGATCCCGGGGCCCGTGCGCACCCACCCCGGCCGGTGCGCTGGGGGCCGGATCGTCTCGACATCGACTCCATAGTTCGTGGCCAGGTCGCGAAGCTCATGGGCGAGCGACCAGACCAGCCACCCTCCAGGCGCGTCGTCGTCCGCGCTGGCGGTCAGCCCCGCGTCGATCACCTTGACCGCGGCCACCTGGAGCGCGTCTCGCCTCGTCTCGCGCGGGAATCCGTGGTGAACGACCTCGTGCACGAGCGAGTAGCAGGAGCGTGCGTAGGCGCTGGCGTCGCGCACCGCGCCCGTGCGCCGGAAGCGGGTGATCGCGGCCTTCGCCTCCTCGATCCTCGGATCGCGCGCGACCTCCTCGATCTCCTTCCCGCTTCCGGTCAGCAGCGCCGTAGCACCCATGTCAGCTCCTCTGTGCGGGTGCGACAAGGGTAATGCATTGGCAAGCATAATGCAAGTTGATAAGCAACCACACCGCAAGCGGCTGCTTCGGCGGTTATAGCGCCACGACACCACCCTCCGTCACCACGGCCTGCAGCGGCACGTCCCACGGGTCGGTGGGGAGGGCGGGGAACTCCTGCGCACCATAGAATACCCCGCATCGGAACCCGCGCCACTCGGGAAGGGCGAAGAGGCGGTCGTAGTAGCCAGCGCCGCGGCCCAGGCGCGCGCCGCGGCGGTCCCAGGCGAGACCGGGGACGAGCACCGCGTCCACGGCCTCTACGAAGACGCGGGCGCAACGCTCCGGGTCCGGCTCGCGGATGCCGTAGGCGCCGATGCGCAGCGACAACGGCTCCGCGACCGTGTGCAGATCGAGCGCGCGGGAGTCGGGGAGGACGCGCGGAAAGACGACGTGCACGCCCCGGGTCAGCGCATCCAGGGCGATGGCGTCGGTGGAGACCTCGTCCGGGAGGTGCGCGTAGAGGAGGAGGGTGCGTGCGGCGGCGACCTCCGGCACCGTCCACACGAGGCGTGCGATCTCCGTCTCGGCGGCGGCGCGCTGGCTGGGGAGGAGGTCGCGCATGCGGCGGCGGGCCTCGCGGCGGAACTCGTCCTTGGTCACAGCGCGGCGGCCACGGCTGCCCCCACCCGCGCGTTGTTGAGGAGGAGCGCCACATTCGCCTCCAGCGACCTCCCAACCGTGCTCTCCGCGACCGCCCGCAGCAGGAAGGGCGTCACCTCCTTGCCCGTGACCCCCGCGCGGCCGGCCAGCGCGAGCGCCTCACGGATCGTCGCTTCGATGGCATCGGCGGGGAGGGCGTGCTCGGGTGGGGGAGGGACGCAGAGGAGGATGGCGCCCGGCGAACCCACCCCACGGTGCGCGCGCCACAGATCCGCCACCTCCTCCGCACTGTCGGCGCGCACGTCCACCGAGAGGCCGCTCTCGCGGGCGTAGAAGGCGGGCAGCTCGTCCGTCCTCCACCCGACGACGAGCACGCCGGCCGTCTCCAGCGCCTCGCGGGTGGCGGGGAGGTCGAGGACGGACTTGGCGCCCGCGCACACCACGATCATCGGCGTGCGCCCCAGCTCGGTCAGGTCGGCGGAGACGTCGCGCGCCTCGCCGCGGTGCACGCCGCCGATGCCGCC
>DASVVI010000478.1:0-10467 GCA_036386635.1 Longimicrobium sp. | reverse complement strand
CCCGCCCCGCTCTGCCCTGATTAAGGACTAGGGATCATCAACGTCGATTCCCCATTCCCCATTCCCCCTCCCTAACTTCCCAGCGCCGCCCCCGCCCGCGGCAGCACCTGCTGCACGACGTACATCGCGCCGATCACCAGGATCGCCAGCGCCGCGGGGAAGATGAAGATCCCCGTAAAGATCTTGCTGTCGAACTTGAGGTGCATGTAGTACATCACCACCGTGATGAACTTGGCGGCCGAGAGGATGGCGATCACCGCCGCCGCGGAGCCTGCGTTCAAAATCCCCCACCGCTCCTCCGCGTAGTACGCCAGGATCTCGAACACCGTCATGACGGTGAGGATGATCCCGATCATCACGTACTGCTTCGGCCCCGGATGGGTGTGCTGGTCGTGCGCGATCTCGCGCTGCTCGCTGCTCATCTTCGGTTCACTTGATCAGGTAAACGAGGGCAAAGATCACGATCCAGATCACGTCCACGAAGTGCCAGTACAGCCCCGCGATCTCCACGCTCATGGAGCGCTCCGGGCCCAGCTGGTGCTTGATCGCCAGGATCCCCAGCGTGCTCAGGTAGATCACCCCCACGAAGACGTGGGCCCCGTGGAACCCCGTCAGCAGGAAGAAGGTGGACCCGAACTGGTTGGTCTGCAGCGTCAGCCCCTCGTGCACGAAGGTGGTGAACTCGTACGCCTGGAAGCCCAGGAAGACGAGCCCCAGCCCCGCCGTCAGGAAGAGCCAGGTGATGGCGCCCTTGCGGTCGGCGCGCTGCACCGCGGCCAGCGCCAGCACCATCGCCAGCGAGCTCATCAGCAGTACGAAGGTGCTCAGCGACGTCAGCGGGATGTCCAGGATCCCGTGCGCCTCCTGCCCCGTGATCGTGCGGCCGGCGTGGGGGAGCGGGCCCACCAGGCTCCGCCCCTTGTACGCCAGGTAGGTGGCGATCAGCGACCCGAAGAGGAGGCACTCCGAACCGATGAAGGTCCAGAACGCCATCTTCCGGTTGTCCAGCCCGGTGCTGGTGTCGAGGTGCGCGGGGTTCGCGGCGTGGTCGGCCGCGTTCACGATGCTCACGTAGCGTATCTCTCCGTCCCGAGGCTCGGGGTCGTCAGGCTCAGTGCCCGGGCTCGAAGGCCCACTTGAAGATGGAAACCGCGACCAGCAGCACGCCCGCCACCGACAGGAACCACAGGTTGTGCAGCGTCCCTTCCAGGTTGCGGAAGATCAGCGACCCGAACGTCATCAGGATGCCGAAGGCCAGGATGATCGGCCAGTGCGACGGCGGCGGAAGGTGGATCCCCAGGTCGTGCGCGCTCATCTTGCTCTCGGAGTCCGGGTACTCGATCTCGCCGACCTGCGAGCCGCCGACGGTGATGGAGTTCACGTCCTCGGCCACCTTGCCGTGCGGAATCCCCGGCTCCTTGCTGGCGTCCGCTTCCCACAGCGGCATGCGCGAGTGCACCAGGGGGATGTCGCGGAAGTTGTAGACCGGCGGCGGCGACGGGATCGACCACTCCAGCGTCGCGGCGCCCCACGGGTTGTCCCCCGCGACCGCTCCCTTGCGCGTGGAGCGGAGCACGTTCCACACGAAGACCGCGGTGGCCAGCGCCAGCAGGTAGGCGCCCATGGTGGACATGAAGTTCATCAGGTTCCACCCGAGGTCTCCCGGGTAGGTGAAGGTACGGCGCGGCTGCCCGTACATCCCCAGGAAGTGCATCGGGAAGAACGCCAGGTTCATCCCCACCATCGTGCCCAGGAAGTGGATCTTCCCGAGCTTCTCGTCCATCAGCCGGCCGAAGATCTTGGGGAACCAGTAGTAGACCCCCGAGAACAGCCCCAGCACCGTGCCGCCGAAGAACACGTAGTGGATGTGCGCCACCACGAAGTACGTGTCCGTCTGCTGCAGGTCCGACGGCGCCACCGAGTGCATCACCCCCGAGATCCCGCCCAGCGTGAACATGGCGATGAACGCCACCGCGAAGAGCATGGAGGTGGTGAAGCGGATGGAGCCGCCCCACATCGTCCCGATCCAGTTGAAGATCTTGATCCCCGTGGGGATGGCGATCAGCATGGTGGAGAGGGCGAAGAAGGCGTCGGCGATCGGCCCCAGCCCCACGGCGAACATGTGGTGGCTCCACACGCCCCACCCCAGCCAGCCGATGAGCACCGAGGCGAACACCATCACGTTGTAGCCGAAGAGCGGCTTGCGGCTGAACGTGGGAATCACCTCGCTGATCATCCCGAAGATGGGGATGATCAGGATGTACACCTCCGGGTGGCCGAACATCCAGAAGAGGTGCTGCCACACCAGCGGGTCGCCGCCCTTGGCCGGGTTGAAGAACGTCGTGCCGAACATGCGGTCGAACATCAGCTGCGTGATGGCGATGGTGAACACCGCCATGGCCGTCACGATCAGCACCTGCGTGATCAGCACCATCCAGGTGAAGATGGGCATGCGCATAAGGCGCATCCCCGGGGCCCGCATGTTCAGGATGGTGACGATGAAGTTGATCCCCGCCAGGATCGACGAAAGGCCGACGATCTGCAGGCCCAGCACGTAGAAGTCGACGTTGGGGCCCGGGTTGTACTGCCGCTCCGTGATGGGCGCGTAGGCGAACCACCCCACGTTGGGCGCCATCTTGGTGACCGCCGCGAACAGCAGCATCAGCCCGCCGAAGAAGTACACCCAGTACGACAGCGCGTTGAGCCGCGGGAACGCCACGTCGCGCGCGCCGATCTGCAGCGGAACGATGTAGTTGAAGAAGGCGGCCGTCAGCGGCATCAGCGCCAGGAAGATCATCGTCAGCGCGTGCTGCGTGAACATCTGGTTGTACAGATCCGCGCCGATGAAGCTGTTCTCCGGCACGATGAGCTGCGTGCGGATGAACAACGCCTCGATCCCCCCGACCAGGAAGTAGAAGATCGAGGAGAAGAAGTACAGGATCCCGATCCGCTTGTGGTCGACGGTGGTGATCCAGCTCCACACCCCCGTTTCGGTGTGGGGTGCGGCTGCGTGGGCGTGCGGCGCAGCCACGGTCGCGGTCGATGCCATTCCTACTCCATCAGGTTGCGGCGCCGCGCGTGGCGCCGTGGATCTCTGGATTCGCGGCCCCGCCGCGCGTGCGGCCGGGCGCCCGTCTCACTGCAGCGTCTGCAGGTACGCCACGATGTACCGGATTTCCTCGTCCTTGAGGCCGAGGTTCGGCATCTTGGAGCCTGGCTTCACCGCGGGCGGATCCCTGAGCCACTTGCTGAGGTTCTCCGCGTTGTTCTCCAGGATTCCCGCGGCCAGGTAGCGGCGGCGGCCGAAGTGCGTCAGGTTCGGGCCGGTGCGCCCCATGGTGGACGAGTCCCGCGCCGCGCCGTAGCGCAGCGTGTGGCACCCGGCGCACGCGCCCTTGGTCACCAGCTGCTTGCCCAGCATCACCGCGGAGTCGCGCGGGGCGGGGGCGGGCCGCGACTCGTTCTGCAGCCACTGCTGGAAGCCGTCGCGGTCGTGCGCCACCAGCCGCATCTTCATGAGCGCGTGCGAGTCGCCGCAGAACTCGGCGCACTGCCCCAGGTACACCCCCGGCTCTTCGGGGGTGAACATGATGGTGTTCACCCGGTTGGGGATCAGGTCGCGCTTGCCGCCCATCTGGGGCACCCAGAAGGCGTGGAGCACGTCCGCCGAGGTCATGCGCAGCTGCACGGGGGTGCCGACGGGCACGTGGATCTCGTTGGCGGTCACCACCGTGTCGCGCCCGCCGTTGACGGCGTAGCGGAACTCCCACCACCACTGGTACCCGCGCACCTGCACGATGAGCGCGTTGGACGGCGCCTCGCGCTGCGTGTTGAAGATGCTGCGCACCGTGGGCACCGCGATCGCCGCCAGGATGAGGGCGGGGATGAAGGTCCAGAGCAGCTCCAGGCGGGCGTTGCCGTGCACCTGCTCGGGCTCGGGGTGGCCGGGCTGGTAGCGGAAGCGCCACACGATGTACCCCAGCAGCGCGAACACGAAGAGGCCGACGAGCACGCCCAGCACCAGGGTGTACTTGAACAGCCAGTCCAGCTCCCGCGCGAAGTCGCTGGCGGGGGCGAAGGTCGTCTGCGGGTACGTCTTCAGGTGGTCTTCCCCGCACCCGGCCAGCAGGGTGAGGAGCGCGAGCCCGAAGGCCGGCTTCCAGGGGGAGTACCCGGAGCTTTTCGCTCGTGACTTCATGGACGGTGGAGTCTCGGTGGTCGGATACGGCGTTCGCCCCCGGGGCGCGGGCACCTTCCCCGGCGGGCGTATTCGCGGCGCGCCCGCGCCGGAAAACGGCATTATAGCCGGGGGGCATGCGAGCCGCTAGGCCCGCCATTTCCCCCCGCGCACACGGCCGCGCCGAACCGAAATCCTGTTTCGGCAGCGTGAATGTAGCGCCCCCCCGCGCCCTCGTCTGTAGGGAACCGCCCGACAGGCGTGTGGGGTGCCCCCGCTCCCCCCGCCTCGCACCGACGCCGGTAGGGGCGCGATTCATCGCGCCCGTGCCCGCCTGCACACCGATGCCGGTAGGGGCCGCCCCACGTGGCTGCCCGTGCATCCCGCGCACCGTCCTGCGCCGCGCGACCCGTTCCCCGCCGTTGCCGCCGTCGTTACACTTCCCTGCATGGCACCACCACGCACACTCAACGGCACGCGGCGCGGACGCGGCGGGGCCCCACCGAGCTGGGCAGACCGGCGGCGCGCCATGCGCAACCTCCCGCCCTTTCTGCGCATGGTGTGGGAGACGCACCGCTGCTACACGGCCGCCATCGTGGTGCTGCGGCTTCTGCGCGCCTTCATCCCGCTCGCCAGCCTGTGGATCGGCAAGCTGATCATCGACACCGTAGTGCGTTCGGCGGAGTCGGGACGGCCGGAGTGGCGCGCGGTGGCGACGCTGGTGGCGATGGAGCTCGGGGTCGTGACCCTCGGCGAGATGCTGGCGCGCGCCGGGGCGCTCCTGGAGTCGCTCCTGGGCGACCACTTCTCCAACCGCATGAGCGTGCGGCTGATGGAGCACGCCGCCCTGCTGGACCTGCAGCACTTCGAGGACCCCACCTTTTACGACCGCCTGGAGCGCGCCCGCCGCCACACCGTGGGCCGTATCGCCTTGCTGAGCCAGCTGCTGGGTCTGGCGCAGAATACGCTGACGCTGGTCACTCTGATAGGAACGCTACTGGCGTTCTCGCCGCTGCTCTTCGTGCTCCTGGTGGCGGCCGTGCTCCCGTCGTTCCTGGGGGAGACGCACTTCGCGGCACTGGGCTACTCGCTCCTCTATTCCTGGACCCCGGAGCGCCGCAAGCTGGACTACTACCGGCTGATCGCCGCGTCGGACAAGACGGCCAAGGAGGTGAAGCTCTTCGGCCTGTCGCGCTACCTGATCGATCAGTACCGCGTGCTGGCGGACGACTTCTACCTCGCCAACCGCTCGCTGGCGATCCGGCGCGGGGTGGTGGGGATGGCGCTGTCGCTGGTCTCCACGCTGGGATACTATGCGGCGTACGGCACCATCATCTACCGCGTAGTGCTGGGCCGCCTCACCATCGGCGACCTGACGCTGCTGGGCGGGACCTTTTCGCACTCCCGCACGCTGATCCAGGGGATGCTCCTTTCCACCTCGGAGCTGTACGAGCAGGCGCTCTTTTTGGAGGACCTCTTCGTCTTCCTGGGGATGCGCCCGAGCATCGCGGCCCCCGTCCAGCCCGTCCCCTTCCCACGGCCGATCCGTGACGGTTTCGAGTTCCGCGACGTCTGGTTCAGGTACCCGGAAGCGTCGGAGGAGGGCGCACGGGCAACCGCCGAGGACGACGAATCCGCCTGGGTGCTGCGCGGCATCTCGTTCAGGGTGGCGCCGGGCGAGAGGCTCGCGCTGGTCGGTGAGAACGGCGCGGGAAAGACGACGCTCACCAAGCTGATCACCCGCCTGTACGATCCCACGCGCGGCGAGATCCTGCTGGACGGCGTTCCGCTGCGCGAGTACGATCCGGCGGAGCTGCATGCCAACGTGGGTGTCATCTTTCAGGACTTCGTGCGTTACGACATGGCCGCGGAGGAGAACATCGCCGTGGGCCGCATCGCCCTGCTGGAGGCGGACCCGGAGGGATCGCGCGGCGCCATCGAGGACGCGGCGCACCGCTCGCTGGCCGCCGAGGTGATCGAGGCGCTTCCCGAGCGCTACCGAACCATGCTGGGCCGCCGCTTCGAGGGCGGAGTGGACCTGAGCGGCGGGCAGTGGCAGAAAGTGGCCCTCGGCCGCGCCTACATGCGCGACGCCCAGCTCCTGATCCTCGACGAGCCCACCGCCGCGCTCGACGCCCGCGCCGAGTTCGTCGTCTTCGAACGGTTCGCGGAGCTCACCGAGGGCAAGATGGCCATCCTCATCTCCCACCGCTTCTCCACCGTCCGCATGGCCGACCGCATCCTGGTCCTGGAGCACGGCCGCGTCCTCGAGGAAGGCACGCACGACTCTCTCGTGGCAGGCGGGGGGCGGTATGCGGAGCTGTTTGCGCTGCAGGCTGCGGGCTACAGGTGAGGAAAGTGCGTGAGTGCGTTAGTGCGTGAGTGCGAGACGGGTGGCCACCCCCAGATCTGTCATCCTGAGCGACGCGCGGCACCGACCTCCGCACGGCCCCGAGCTCTGGCGCGGAGCGAAGGATCTACTGCGCGTTACGCGGGCCCCGTGATGTCACACCGGCCTCCTGCCTCGCCGGCTAGATCCTTCGGTCGCCGCAGGAGTACGGCGCACGGCGGGCATCCGTCGGGCGGCTCCCTCAGGATGACAAAGGGTGGGGGACATCCGGCGTGCTTCACGCACTAACGCACTAACGCACTAACGCACTCCGCCGTCCCATGCCGCTCCCCCACCTACGCCTGGAACGCGAATGGGTGCCGTCCTTTGACGTGTACCCGTTCAGCCTTCCCGCCGTACGCGGCCTGGACACCATGCCCCTCCACCCGGCCGTCACCTTTCTCGCGGGGGAGAACGGATCGGGAAAGAGCACGCTGCTGGAGGCGGCGGCAATCGCGCTGGGGCTGAACGCGGAGGGAGGAGGGCGCAACATCCGCTTCGTCACACGCCCGTCGCACTCGGTGCTGCACGGGTACCTGGACCTGGGGCTGGCGGGGCGCCGGCCGCCCGACGGATTCTTTCTGAGGGCGGAGAGCTTCTTCAACCTCGCCACCGAGGTGGAGCGGCTCGACCGGGCCAAAGCGTTCGGCGGCGCGCTCGCAAAGGCGTACGGAGACCGCCCGCTCCACGAGATGTCGCATGGCGAGGCCTTTCTCGCGCTCTTCGAAAACCGGATGAGCCGGCCCGGCGTATACTTCCTCGACGAACCCGAGGCCGCCCTCTCGCCCGCCCGGCAGCTCTCTCTGCTGGGGCTCGTCCACCGCATGGTGGCGCGCGGATCGCAACTGATCATCGCCACCCACTCGCCCCTCCTCCTGGCCTACCCGAACGCCTGGATCTATGCGCTGGGAGCGGAGGGGATCGTGCGCACGCCGTACGAGCGGACCGAGGCGTACCGGGTGACGAGCGAGTTCCTGGCCCACCGCGGCCGTGTGCTCGATGCGCTTCTTGCCACGCCAGACACGCAATCTTAATCGTCGCCCGATTCGGAACCCTGTTCCGCGGAGCGAAACCTTCTTACTTTCTGGCCGGAAACACCGCAGCACGCGGTCCGTTTCCGATTTCCTACCCCTCCGGAGCCCATGATGAAGCTCTCGCCTCCACGCTCCACGCGCGCGCGCACCGGCCGCTGCTACGTCCCGACCGTTCCGCTCACGCGGCGTGGAAGCGGGCCGGAAGGGGCCGAGATCCTCCAGGAGATCCCCGGCGAGCTGGGGGTGCTGCTGTGGGCCACGCTGCGCGACGTGATGCTCTACCTGGGCGCGCCCGCGGCGGAGCGGGGTGGGCTCTTTCCCGCGGAGGCGGGCGAGGAGCGCCGGGCGGAGATCCGGGCCTGCGGGGCGGACCCGTCGCTCTGGGCGCCCCTCCTGGTGGTGGCGGAGATGATGGGGGCGCCGGAGGAGGCGAGCCGCGCGCGGGTGGCGCACGCCTGCCGCGCCATCGCCCGCTGGGCCGAGGGGGAGGCGCCCGCCACGCGGCTGGCCTTCTCGCAGGCGGCGGCGCTCGCCCGCCCCGGCGATCCGCGGCTGGCGCTGGCCACCGCGCGCCTCGCCCGCGACGCCGCGGACCACGCCCGCGCGGAGACGTGGTTCCGCCGCGCCGTGAAGCTGGCGCGCGGCAAGGACTGGGAGTCGTACGGCTGGGCGTTCGTGGGGCTGGGGGTGCTGTACCACCGCGGCGGCAACTACCCCGCCGCGCGCGCCGTGGTGGGACGGGCGCTACGCACCGCGCGCCGGCGCCGCATGCGCGGGCTCGCGGGCGCCGCGCACCACGAGCTCTTCGTGTTCGCGCTGGACGCGCACCGCGTGGACGAGGCGTACGCGCACGCGGAGTCGGCGGTGCAGGCGTATGGGCCGGCGCACCCGCGTCTCCCGGCGCTGGCGCACGACGTGGGCTGCTTCTGGTCGCAGCAGGGCTACTTCGGCCGCGCGCTCCCCGTGTTCGAGCAGATCCTGCCCTGCTTCACCGAGCCGACGGCGCAGGCGCTGGTGGTGGCCAACGCCGCGCGCGCGGCCGCGGGCGCCGGCGACCGGGCGCGCTACGAGGAGAATCGCGCGGCCACGCTGGCGCTGCTGGATCGCGGCTCCGCGTGCGCCCCCGTCGCCGCCGAATCGCTGCTGCTGCTGGCGCGCGCGGACAACACGATGGCCGAGTGGGCGCGCGCGGAAGAGACGGCCTCCCGCGCCGCCCGAATCGCGGCCGCGCGAAACGAGAGCCACACGCGCATGCTGGCCGAAGGGCAGCTCGACTCCGCGCGCCGCCGCCTGGCCGTGCGCACTCCCGCGGCGGAGGAGCCGGCCGAGATCGCGCGGGACGCGGAGCGGCTGGCCGGCGAGTTCGGCCGTTTCCTGCGACGGCGCTCAGAGCTGCAGTCCGCCGCGGCGTAGACGCCGCGCGGCTCAGCCGCCGCTCCCCATCGTGCCGTTCCCGAGCTCCTGGGCTTTGGCGGGCGGCGCGATGCGGTCCGCATCGGGGGCGGTGATGCTGTCGGAGCCGCAGGCGGTCAGCAGACAGATGATGCAGGCGAGTGGAAGGATGCGCACGATCTTCATCGTTCGGCTCCGGTGTGGGATTGGGGTGTGGACGGGAAGTCGCGGAAAGGTGCGCCCGTATGTGGTGGCAGGTCAAGACGCGTCGTAAAACCTACCCTATCGGGACAGCAGATGCAGACGGTGATCCGACCGGTGTTCCTGCTCCACGAGGACCCGGATCTGAAGTCGCGATTGTGCGGCGTCCTGAGCGACGCCGAGGAGCTGGTGCGGGTGCCGGACTGGGATGCGCTGCGTGCCTCGCTGCGCCGCGCGCCCGCCACCGCCATCAGTGTGGTGGACCCGCAACACGAGCCCCCCGGGGAGCTGCGCGTGTTGCTGGAGGAGTTCCCCTCGGCCACGGTGCTCGCGGTGGTGAGCCCCGCCCTGGGCCGAGGCGACACGCTGCGCGAGCTGTTCTCGTGGGGGGTGGCGGACGTGATCGTGCGCGGCCGCGAGGACACCGTTCCGGCGCTGGCCCGCCGCGTGGACGGGGTGCGGGCGCGCACGGTGCACCGCCTGCTGGAGCGTGCCCTGCCCCGCACCGTCCCCAGCCGCTCGCGCGCGCTGCTGTCCGCGGCGGCGGAGACGGTTGCAGCGGGTGGTCTGGCGGCGGAGCTGGCGGCGGCGCTGGGGGTCAACGAGCGCACCGTCCTCCGCTGGTGCGAGCGCGCCGACCTCCCGCCGCCGCGCCGGCTCCTCGCCTGGCTGCGCCTGCTGCTGGCCGCCGAGATGCTGGACGATCCCGGGCGCACCGTGGGCGCCATCGCCGAGGTGAGCGGGTACGCCAGCGCGGTGAGCCTCAAGGCGGCGTTCCGGCAGTTCGTGGGGATGACGCCCCGCGACGCGCGCGACCGGGGTGCGTTCGACACCGTGGCCGCGGGTTTCGCGGGCGAGCTCTTCCGGCTGCGCGAGGCGGCGCGGGAGCAGGGAAGGCCGGAGAAGACCTGGTTGAACTGATGAGGTCGGCCCGGCGCGCGGTGGGATGTGGCGCGCGGGGTGGTGATTGAGGGCCGCACCTGGGAGGGTGCGGCCCGCTGCGTTTTAGGCGTGGGGGAAGGCGGGGCCGGTGCGGAGCGCGCGGATCTCCGTGAGGTGGCGGCGCTCGTGGGCCAGGATCAGCGCGGGGGGATGATGGCATGATAGTCGGGCGGGGGTGTTGTGACAATATTGACGGTTTGGATGCGGCGCGAGGGCGGGCAGACGCGCAGGTCTGCCCCTACGGATTTGTGTGCGTGGGCGGGGGGTGGGGTGGGGGCGGGCACGGGCAGCCACGTGGGGCGGCCCCTACGGGTTGTGCGCGGGCATACCGG
>DASVVI010000477.1:0-2022 GCA_036386635.1 Longimicrobium sp. | reverse complement strand
AGTGTCGAACACCTCCAGCGCGTCCTCCTCCGGCGTTTCCTCGATCCCAAGCGCGTCCAGCCCGACGATCTCCAGTTCCGGGTAGCCGGCGAGGATCTCGCGGATCTCGCGCACCTTGCCGGGGTTGCGGGTGGCGACCAGGAGGCGCGTCATCCGCCCACGGCTTCGCGCTGCGCCCGCAACAGGCCGCGGATGCCGCCGCTCGTCATCGCAACCAGCCCGGCGAGCTGTTCGGGGGAGAAGTCGCTGCGCTCGCCGGTGCCCTGCACCTCGATGATTCCGCCGCTCTCGCGCATCACCAGGTTGAGGTCGACCTCGGCGGCCGAATCTTCCGTGTAGTCGAGGTCCAGGAGAAGGGCGCCGCCGACCACTCCGGCGCTCATGGCGGCGACGAACTCGCGGAACGGCGACGCGGTTCCCTTGGCGGCGATCCACTGGCACGCATCGTAGAGCGCGACGGCGCCGCCGGTGATGGAGGCGGTGCGGGTGCCGCCGTCCGCCTGCAGGACGTCGCAGTCGATGGTGATGGTCCACTCGCCCATCGCGGCCATGTCCACGCATGAGCGCAGGCTGCGGCCGATCAGGCGCTGGATCTCCTGCGTGCGCCCGCCCACCTGCTTGCGCTCGCGCTGGTTGCGGGAGTGCGTGGCGCGCGGGAGCATCGAGTACTCGGCCGTCACCCACCCCTCGCCGCTCCCCTTGCGCCAGCCGGGGACCCCGCGCTCCACCGTCGCGGTGCAGAGGACGCGGGTGCGCCCCGTGGAGATCAGGCACGACCCCTCGGCGTACTCGCTCACGCCGCGCTCGATGCGCAGGGCGCGCGGCTGCTCGGGGGTGCGGCCTTCGGACCTGTCAGGCATTCTGGGCGGCTCGCTGGAGGATGGCCGTCGTGGAGCGGCCGGGGACGAGCGGGGCGACGACCACTTCCCCGCCGGCGGCTTCGACTTCGGCGCCGCCCACGATGTCTTCCTTGCGGTAGTCGCCCCCCTTCACCAGCACGTCGGGAAGGAGCGCGACGATGAGGTCACGCGGGGTGTCTTCCGCGAAGAAGGTGACGTAATCGACCGCTGTCAGACCGGCGAGGACGTAGGCGCGGTCCTCCTCGGGGTTCACGGGGCGGGACGGGCCTTTGAGGCGGCGCACGGAATCGTCCGTGTTGAGGCCGACGACGAGGAGATCGCCGAGGCTGCGCGCGGACTCCAGGTACTCGACGTGGCCCCGGTGGAGCACGTCGAAGCAGCCGTTGGTGAACACGATGCGCTCGCTCCGCGGCCTTCCGAGGCGGGCCACGAGCTCTTCGCGGCCGACGATCTTGTGCTCCGCGCTCACGGCTGCTCCGGGCGGGCGGCGGGGACCTCACGGCGGATCTCGGCGAGGAGCTCCCCTGCCCCGCGCCGCAGCAGCTCGTCGGCGAGACCGCGGCCCAGCGCGGCGGCGTCTTCGGGCGCACCGTCGATGGAGGCGCGGAGGATCGTGTCGCCGCTCGTGGAGGCGACGAGGCCGTGCAGCGTCAGGAGGCCGTCGTGGAGGTCGCCGAGGGCGCCGATGGGGACCTGGCAGCCGCCTTCAAGGGCGCGGAGGAAGGCCCGCTCGGCCGTGGTGGCGGCGGTGGTCGGGGCGTGGTCCAGGCCGCGCAGGCGCTGGAGCAGCGGCTCGTCGTCCGCGCGGGCGACGACGGCGAGGGCGCCCTGCCCCACCGCCGGCAGCCAGTCGGACGGGTCGAGGTGCTCGGAGATGCGGTCGTCCCAGCCCAGGCGCAGCACGCCGGCGGCGGCCAGGATGATCCCCTCGTACTCGCCGCGATCCAGCTTGGCGAGGCGGGTGTTGAGGTTGCCGCGCAGGTCCAGCACCTCCAGGTCCGGGCGGCGCGCCTGGAGCTGCGCGCGGCGGCGCAGCGAGCTGGTCCCCACACGCGCGCCGGACGGCAGCGTCGCCAGCGAGCCGGTGCGGCCGGGGGCCAGGATCAGCACGTCGCGCGGGTCTTCGCGGACGGTCATGGCGGCGATCACCAGGCCCTCCGGG
>DASVVI010000476.1:0-1573 GCA_036386635.1 Longimicrobium sp. | reverse complement strand
CCAGGGCGGGCCCACGTGCCGCCGCCGCGCAAGGTCCGCCGCCGCGGAGCCCGCCACGCCGTCGTAGAACTGCGAGCTCATCTCCGTCATCCCGTACTCGTTCACGCACCACTCCGGCGCGATCCCCAGCCGCTCGCCGATGCTCCCGTACAGCTCGTCCCGCGTCACCTCGCGCGCGCGTCCTTTGAAGCCGCCCGTGTCCATCAGCCGCGATCCGCGCGGAAGCTGGAACCGCTCGCCGCGCGCCGCCATCGCGTCCAGCGCATGCACCAGCGCGAAGGCGGTCCCGAGGACGCACACCGGCTCGCCATCCTCCCCCGCCGTCCGCAGCGCCGCCGTCCAGTCCTCGTGCGCGATCCCGAAGTCGGCCGAGACAAAAGTGCCGCTGCCGGGCTTGCCGTAGTCGCGGATCACCTCCGCGGCCATGTGCGAGAGCGACGAATCGCGCACCTCCTCCGCGCGGGGCACCAGCGACAGGATACGGATGGGCGCGCCGTCGGGGAGGAGGTGGGCGAGGAAGCCGGCCCGGAGCGCGGCGTCGTAGAGCGCGAGGTCGGGGAGGTAGTGCGTCCCGCGGCGCTCGGCGCCGGCGGTGGTGCCGCTGGTGCGGAAGATGGCCGCCGCGCGCTCGGGATCGCCGCACACCAGGGCGGTGGCCTTGAACGCGTCGGTGGGAACGGCCGGGATCTCCTCCCAGCTCGTCACCGAATCGGGGGTCGCGCCGCGCCGCCCGCAGAACAGCCGGTACGGCGCATTGCACGCGAACTGGTGCGCGAACACGCCGCGCGCCAGCTCGTCGAAGTCCTCCGCCTCCCCTTCCACGCCCGCCCCGATGCGCCCCAGCAGCCGCTTGCGAAGGTCCTCCCGCCTGATGTCGTCCACGCGCCCGCCCGTCTCAGTGAATAGTAGGTCCCCCACCCGATCCCCGTCATCGTAGGGGCCGCCCCATGTGGCTGCCCGTGCCCGCCCCGTCTCCATCCTACGGTGTACGCGCCGCCGACTGGGCCACCCGCGGGGCTTTCGGAACGCACAGTAGATCCTTCGCTCCGCGCCAGAGTTTGGCGAGCGGGAGAGGACGGTGCGGCGCGTCGCTCAGGATGACAATGTCGCTCACCAGCCCGCTTCAGCGGGCTTCGCGTGGCTCCAGCCGGGGGATTCATCCCCCGGCGGCCCACGCACGCACCACCACCCGCACCGCCCGCTGCGCCGCATCCGCGGCGTCGTGGAGGCGCCAGCGGGAGAGGTCGCGGTCCTCGACGGCGTTGCTGATGGCGCGCAGCTCGAGAAAGGGAACGTCGTACAGCGTGGCGACGTGCGCCAGCGCCGCGCCCTCCATCCCCTCCACGAGGCCGCCGAACCGTTCGGCGAGCTCGACCCCGCGAGCGTCAGTGCCGGAGCAGGCAGAGACGGTGACGAACGGGCCGATGCGCGCCGCAATTCCAGCCGCATCCAACGCATGGCGCGCGGCCTCGACGCGGGCCGCATCCGCATCGAAGGCGTTGAACCAGCGCCGGCCGCCGCGCTCCACGAGGGGGATGCCGATCCCCTCCGTGCCGATCCACCCGCCCGGCGC
>DASVVI010000475.1:0-2445 GCA_036386635.1 Longimicrobium sp. | reverse complement strand
GACCGGCCGGCAGCTCCGAGACCTGATCCGCGAGTTGGTTGCCCGCCTTGCGCGGTGGACTCCGGACGCGAGGACCGCGCGACGCCGCGTCATTCCTGATGAGTCCGTGGCCTAGTTTCCGGAGCCGTACCCCATCCCCCCGCGCTCCAGCGTAGCGGAATCAACTGCTTCACTGGCCGTCGTCCCAGTCGGGTCGGCGGCCGACGTGTTTGTGGATGTGTCGGTCGGAACGACGTTGCCAGAGCCGTAGCCCATCCCTCCGTCACGCGAGGGGCTCGCCGGCGCGCGGAGGTCGGGCACGGTGGAGCCCTTGGTGCAGGCGGCGAGCGAGGCCGCAAAGAGGGAGGCGGCGATGGCGGCGCGAAGGTTCTTCATGGTCGTTTTCCTTGGCAGGGATGAGAGGTGCGCCAGGTGGGCGCCGCCGAAGGATAAACACGATCATACACCAGCCGCCAGGATCGCAGACCATACGGAAGGCGCCACACCGTAGGTCTATCAGCCCTGGTGTATCGCGCCGTACTCTGCCGGGATGCCTACGCCCCGGAACCTTCACCCGATCGACGCAATCGTTCTGGAGTACTTCTGGAATCTGGAGGCCGCCGGCGCCGGGTACGAGCGCCGCGGCGTGCGGGGGTGGGCACGGCTCGAGGACGCACAGACCGCGACGAGCCATTCACTGGCCGTGCGTGTTCTGGCGGTGTACACCCGCGGGCTGCTGCAGCGTGAAGACGTGCGGCCCCCCGGCCATGTGCGGCCGCTTTGGGTTTACCGGATCACCCAGGCTGGGGCCCATCTCGTATCCGAAGCGGAAGGCGGTCACCAAGCGCAGGTTGCCACGCCGTCAGACGCACCAGATGTAGCCGTGTACGTTCCGGATGGGCCCAGGCTCGCCTTGGACGCGTTGCGCCGCATCATGGAAGAGCGCGTTCCGTGCAGGTGGATACCGGGCGAACTCGGGTGGATTCCCGCGGCCGAGCTACGCCGACGCGCCGAGCCTACGCCGGCCGCATGGTGGTTCCCGGAAGACCTGGGATGGTTGGTGCGCGCGCGCTTGGCGGAACGGCGCGAGGTGACAACCTCGGGACGGGCCGCGCCCGTAATCCTGTACCGCGCGTTGACGGGGAGAGCGGCGCCACCCGTCATGAAGTGGCACGAGTCGCGGTCAGGATGAGGTTGGACTGGCTACTTTGCGTTCTACGATGAGGAACGTCGGCACTCACCCTTTCGTTACCGAGCGCGGTGGGTAAGGTGCGCGAGGGACATGCGGCCGTGGCGTAAGCAGGTCACGCGGTCTGCGCTGTTTCATCCCTTAGTTACCTGAAGTTCGCAATCAACGGCCCGCTACCATTTCAGATAGCGGGCCAGTGTGCCCGTCGCCTCGGCATCAGTGATCCGGATAGCTGGCCCGTGGTGAGATCAACAGGGGCATGGCTCTTGGAGCTCTGCTGTAACTCCGTAGCTAGACCGCCTCGGGCTCAGCGGCATCTCGCTGCCCTAGCAGAGAACCCAACATTGTGCTCGCCCATGCTCCCATGTTTCCGATGTATCGGAACGCTTGTGGAGGGTGAAAACTTGGACACTCCAGCCGAATCGCATCGAGCGAGTACGGTGTACAGGCCCTGTCACTTGAGCGGACAAAGATCGCGACCGCTTCATGCGCTCCGTCGAAATATGCATCGTACTCTTCGCGTGACAGACCGGCTCGATCGGCCACTTGGTCCCATAGGGAGTCGGGGCACGCACTCACGACCTTGTCCACCTCGAACGTTCCAATCACCGCGCGCAACGGTGACGAGGCGTAAACTACTACTACGGAACCGTCGCGGGCTCCACGGGGGCGAGTCCGTCGCAACTCCACGGTTTTCCGCCCTTCTAGGATCTCCGTCGCGAACCTCGGCTTGATCGAGAGAAAAAGTGCGTCGTCCGGCATCAATCGGAGGTGTGAGTTGCGTTGGCAGCGCAGTAGAGATCAGCGAAGCAGCCGGCGGCGACGCGCACCGGCCCAGGAAACGTATTGCGTTTCATACCATGTGCAAAGAGGATACTCTGCACTTCTTGGAATGAGAGCGGAGTTGACAAGAGTTCCGTATGCGTAAATGAGAGACCTGCGATCAGCCCGTGCGGATCTCCCCCAGTCGCAGCGAGTATGTGCTTCCACTCGTACGCACCCAGGCGACGAAAACGGGAAAACAGCTCCTTCGCAGGTCCGCGAACCGCCTCATCCAACAATGAGACGGCCCGGAGAGCCCCCGTACCCATCAACCCTTTGCCACTGCTCACGTACCAGAGTATCCGCGCCGGAGCTTGGATGTGTGGCGACCCCGCTGAACGATAGTAGACATTTCTAAGGCTGAGTGCGAGGCGCGGGTCTGCCCCGAAGAGATCCTGATCGGCGAGGCGCTCATCAAACAGATGGGCAGCCCAATGAGGCTTGATCGGAACTAT
>DASVVI010000474.1:0-4248 GCA_036386635.1 Longimicrobium sp. | reverse complement strand
CCCACCCCCCGGAGCACTCCGGGGCGGCTGATCCCGCCTCCAGAGTGCGGGGGCGTTCCCACCATTCCAACTTCGCGGCCACCATGAAGCCTTTCAGCGGACTAACCCTCGCGCTGCTCCTGACCTGCGGCACGACCGCCGCCTTTGCGCAGACCCCCACCCCGCAACAGCAGCAGCGTCCCATGGGCCAGCCGGGCGCTCCCGGCGGCGGGGCGCGTCCAATGATCCCCCAGGAGGGCGGCGCGCAGCTTCGCGGCACCATCCTGGACGCGGCCACCGGGCGCCCCGTTCCCTCCGCCACGGTCGGCGTGTGGAGCCGGGCGGATTCGACGCTCGCCGCCGGCGCCGTGACGCGCCCGGACGGCACCTTCCGCGTGGAGGGGCTGCGTCCCGGGCGCTACTTCCTGCGCGTGTCGCACATCGGCCACACCACCAGCAAGTCGAGCGAGATCGCCATCGCGCCCGGCGCCACCACGGCCGAGGCGCCGTCGGTGCGGCTGGCGGCGAGCGCGGTGCAGCTGGAGGGGATCACCGCCACCGGCCAGCGCAGCGCCGTGCAGATGTCCGCCGACCGCAACACGTACTCCACCAAGGACATGCCCACGGCGGCGGGGGGCAATTCCACCGACGTGCTGCGCAACGTGCCGGCGGTGGAGGTGGACCAGGACGGGCGCGTGAGCCTGCGCGGCAACCAGAACGTGGCGATCCAGATCAACGGCCGCGCCGCCCCCATGCGCGGCGACCAGCTGGGCCAGTTCCTCCAGCAGCTGCCGGCCAACATGATCGAGCGGGTGGAGGTGGTTCCCAACCCGTCGGCCAAGTACGATCCCGAGGGGATGGCCGGCATCGTCAACATCGTCCTGAAGGGGAACGCGGAGCTGGGGCTTTCCGGCGGCCTGACGCTGGCCGCGGGCACCAACGACCGCTACAACGGCTCCGGCAACCTTGGCTATCAGCGCGGGCGGGTGACGCTCTTCGGCAGCTACGGCTACTTCGGCGACGGGCGCACCACGAGCGGCTTCAACAACCGCACGAACATCACGGGCGCCGGCTCACCCATCAACTTCCTGGACCAGCTCTCCAACGGCGCCGGGCGGATGCAGTCGCACACCCTGAACACCAACACCGAGGTGAAGCTGGGGAAGACCAACTCCCTGGCCGCCACGCTGATGGTGAGCGGGCGCGACTTCCGCAACGACACGCGCAACACCTTTACCCGCTACGACGCGCAGCGCAACGCGCTCGCCGCGTCGGACGACCGGCAGCACATGACCTCGGACGACGGCTCGTTCGACGGGACGCTGTCGTACCGCAACGTCATCAAGCCGCGCCAGAACGAGCTCACGGTGGAGGCGCGCTACAACCGCTCCGCCTTCGATCAGAGCAACGGCTTCACGCAGCAGCCGATGGACGTGAACGGCGCGCCCATCGGCAACCAGCCGTTCAAGACGCAGAACCTGACCGACGCCGCCAACAGCGAGATGTACCTGATGGCGGACCTCACCCGCATGCTGGGCGGGGTGCGGGTGGAGACGGGGTACAAGGGGCAGCTTCGCCAGGTGGACAACGACCTGACCACGCAGCGCTTTTCGTACGCGGACAACGCCTGGGTCAACAGCGGCGGCAGCAACGTCTTCGCCATCGACGAGCGGGTGCACGCGGGGTACGGCGTGTTCACGCGCCAGACCGGCAAGTTCGAGCTGCAGGGCGGACTGCGCCTTGAGCGCACCGACCGCTCCACCAACCGCTCGGACGACGACCTGGAGCCGTTCAACGACTTCTTCCCGAGCGCGCTCGTGGCCTACAACGTGGACGCCGCGCGCCAGGTGAAGGCGAGCTACTCCCGGCGCATCCAGCGCCCGCAGACGCAGATGCTCAACTCGTTCCTCTTCTACGAGGACCCGCTCAACCGCTTCCGCGGCAACCCGTACCTGCGGCCTGAGTACACGGACGCGTTCGAGCTGGGCTTCCAGCAGAGCGGAAAGCTGGGCTCGCTGCAGCTGACGCCGTTCTTCCGCCACACGGAGGGCGCCATCCGCCGCGTGCGCACCACGCAGGGCGACACCATCACCTCCACCGTGTCCAACATCGCCACGGCGGACTCGTACGGCGCGGACGCCAACGCTTCGCTGCGCGCCGGGCGGCTGACGGGCTTCATCGGGGGCAACGTCTTCCACCAGGACTCGGACGGCGGCACGGCGGCGGGCGCCATCTCCAGCTCGGGCCTGGGCTGGTCGACGCGCGCCAACGCCAACCTGCGCATCAACAAGAGCCTCGACGCCTCGGGCTTCCTGATGTACCGCGGCGCGATGAACACCGAGTACGGCCGGATCGGCGCCTTCGCGATGACGAACTTCTCGCTGCGCCACAAGCTCCTCAAGGACAAGGCGAACGTGACGCTGCGCGTGCAGGACCCGTTCAACATGATGCGCATGCGCTCCACGGCCGAGATCCTGGACGCCAGCCTCAACGATCCGAACGGGATCGAGGGGTACCGCGTGGAGACCGAGCGGAGGTTCGGGGCGCGCGGAGTGTTCGTGGCCTTCAACTACACCTTTGGCCAGACTCCCCGCCTGCGCGCTCCGCGCCAGCAGGAGCCCCAGTCCGACCCCGGCCAGCCGATGGGTACGCCCTGACGGGTTGGGTTGGATGATGAACGAAGCCCCGCGCCGAGATGTCCGGCGCGGGGTTTCGTGGTTTGGGATGGCGCCCACCGGGGGATGGACGCCGGGGGATGAATCCCCCGGCTGGAACTACGGAAGACCGCTGAAGCGGTCTCGACACGCCGTCACCAGTCCGCGAAGGCGGACTTTGCGTGGTTCCAGCCGCGAATTCTTCATTCGCCCTTGGGACCGGAAACCGGGAATCGCGAATTGGGGGCCGCGAACCGGGTGCCGGAACCGCGAACCGGGGGCCGGGAACCGCGAATCGGGAACCGCGAACCGGGAACCGGGGGCCGGGGACCGGCGACCGGGGCCGGAAACCGCGAACCGGGGGCCGGGAACCGCGAACCGCGAACCGGGGGCCGGAACCGGGTTCGTCGCGCATCTGGCGGATTACGGTGCATGGCGGGGCACGGGCAGCCACGTGGGGCGGCCCCTACGGGATTCGGGGGGCGGGGGCGGGCGTTGGAGCGGGGGCGAGGGCGGGCAGACACGCAGATCTGCCCCTACGGGTGTCGGTGTGCGTCGGCGGGCGGCGGTGCGGGGGCGGGCACGGGCGCGGTAAATCGCGCCCCTACCGGCGGCAGGGGCGGATCTCGCCCGCGAGTCCGCGAAGGCGGACTTTGTGCTTTTGTTGCAGCGAGTTTACTCGCCTGTGCCCCCTCAGCTCCGGATCGCCACCATCGGATCCACCGATGCCGCGCGGCGGGCGGGGATATAGCTCGCCACCAGGGCGACGGCGGTGAGGAGCAGGGCCACGCCCGCGTACAGCGCCGGATCCCAGGGGTTCATGCCGTGGAAGAAGACCTGGAGCGTCCGCGCCGTCGCGAAGGCGGCGAGGGAGCCCAGGATCAGCGAGGTGCGCGCGAGCCGCATCGCGTCGCCCACGACGTGGCGGACGACCTGCTCCTGCCGCGCGCCGAGCGCCATCCGCACGCCGATCTCGCGGGTGCGGCGCGCCACGCCCTCCTTCACCACGCCAAACAGCCCCGCGCACGCCAGCACCACTCCCAACACCGCCAGCGCCCCCAGCACGCCCGCCGTCCACCGCACGGGCGCGGCGAAGCGCGCGAGCCGCTCCTCCATCGTCATCACGTCGCGGATGAGCGCGCCGGGAGCCGCGGCCATCACCGCCCGCTCGACGCCGCCGGCGAGTCGCATCGGGTCGCCGGTCGCGCGGACGGCGATGCCCACCTCGCGCGGCGGGTGCTGGAACGCGGAGAGGTAGACGACCGGCTCCACTTTTTCGCCGACGCCCGGCCCAAGCGGCCGCACGTCCGCGACGACGCCGACCACGCGGTACTTGGGGACCGCGTTGCCGACGCTCAGCATGTCGTCCTCGCGCCGGGGGAGGAGCTGCTGCCCGACGGGCTCCACGCCGGGGAAGAGGGTGCGCGCCGCCAGCAGGCTGACCACCGCCACGCGGTCCTCGCCGGGCGCGGGCTCGCGGCCTTCGATGACGGGAATCCCCAGCGCGCCGAAGTAGCCGGGGCTCGCCACGAGCTGGTGCGCGTTCTTGAGGAGCACCGGCAGCCGCATCCCCATGTCGGCACAGGCGGGGCGGCAGTAGGAGGTCACGATGTCG
>DASVVI010000473.1:0-9412 GCA_036386635.1 Longimicrobium sp. | reverse complement strand
CAAACATCGCCGAGCTGGTCAGGTGCGCGGCCCTCGCGCGGTTCGCGCGGGAGGGACCCGCGAGGGTCGCGCGAAACGGCAGGCATTCGCGCGGCCGCCTGGGGATAAATCCCCCGGCTGGAACTACGCGAAGCCAGCTGAAGCCGGCTGAGCTGGGCCCTCCTCGGGCATATGCGTCCACCGGGAGTCTGTCATCCTGAACGACGCGCTGCACCGACCTTGCCCCGTCTCCACACCCTGGCGCGGAGTGAAGGATCTACGGCGCGTTCCGCGGGACTCGTGTGACGCGCCGACCCCGGCCGGGCTCCGGCTAGATCCTTCGCGCCGCACAACTACGGAGTGCGCAGCGGTGCTCGGGTGCGCGGCTCGCTCGGGATGACGAAGCGGGTCCGCACTCACGCACTCACGCACTTCTCCCGTTCACGCCGCGTTCGCCAGCGCCTCCGGCTCGGCATCGAACGTCGTCCCGGTGGCGCTCTGGATGGCGTCGACGACGGCCTTCGCGATCCGGGGATCTTCCTTGATCGACGTCCAGTTCTCCCGTACGAACTCCTTGAGGTTCCGTACGCGGCGGTTGATGCGGATCTCCGCGTCGTCGGCGACCTGCGGACCCACGCGGCGCACGTACTGGAGCATCGCGTCGTGGCGCGTACCGTCGCCCACGGACTCCGGCTCGATGGCGGGCACCAGCGCAGCGGCGGGAGCAGGCTCGGCGGGCGTGTCCGCGGCGGGGCGCTTCGGCTGGGGCTCGGGGAGCGCCCACCTGGGGAGCTTCGGGGGGTCCCAGCGGAACGGCTTCCCGTCCTTGGTCTTCCCGCGCAGGCTCCCGGTGTCGCTCACCTGCGCGAAGGTCTCGTCCAGCCCGTACAGGTAGCGCCCGATCCCCCACTGAACGGCCGAGCGCTTCATCGCGCCGGAGAGGCCGCCCTTCACACCTTCGATGTCGGTGTTCTCGGCGCCGTCCCACTTGGTCACCCACTCCTCGCCCACCCGCACCGAAAGCCCGCACATCACGCCCCCGTCAGGCCCGGGGCGGAACTCGTTCTTCCAGTTGCCGGGCCCCACCACCTCGTCCAGGCGGCTCTGGATGGCGCGGTTGGTGACGTACGGTACGCAGATGGCCCACACGCGCCCGTTCTTCTCGCCCGCCTGCTGCAGCCGCCACTCGATCTCCTCCGCCGGGAAGCGGTCCTGGAGCGACTTGAAGTTGATCTCCGCCATGGTGTCATCCCTCCGTGATTGGGTCCCGCAGTGCAGAACCTTATACGGTTAATCTTCGGTTTTGTTCCCCTCGCGTCAAGAGTTTTGATGCCCCGGCACCCCGGATGCAGAGCAGGTGGCGGCAGGGGAGCGGCTCCATCACCGAAGCGGGGGGCGAGATGGCGAAAGCGGACGAGGTGCGGATCTCCGGCGTGCGGATCTCGAGCCCGGACGACGTGATGTACGCGGAGCAGGGGATCACCAAGCGCGAGCTGGCCGAGTACTACGTGGCGGTGGCCGGCAGCATTCTCCCCTTCCTCCGGGGACGCCCGCTGACGCTGGTGCGCTGCCCCGACGGCGAGGGGGGCGCCTGCTTCTACCAGCGCCACGCCTCCGGCCACATCTCCCCCGAGCTGCGCCAGGTGGAGGTGGAGAAGCCGGACGGCGGCGTCTCGATGCACCTCGCGGCGGAGTCGCTGAAGGCGGTGCTGTCGATGGTGCAGATGCGCGTGCTGGAACTGCACACCTGGAACGCGCGACGCGACCGGCTGGACCGCCCCGACCGCATGGTGCTGGACCTGGATCCCGGGCCGGGGGTGCCGTGGTCAGGCGTGGTGGGCGCCGCGTTCTCCTTTCGCGACCGGCTGGAGGAGTTGGGGCTGCGCTCCTTTGTGAAGACGACCGGGGGAAAGGGGGTGCACGTCGTCGTCCCGCTCGCACGCCGCCACAGCTGGGAACAGGTGCGCGAGTTCAGCCGCGCCCTGGCGACCGAAGCGGCCAGGCGAGCGCCGCAGCACTACCTGGAGCACGCATCCAAGGCGGACCGAAAGGGGCGCATCTTCGTGGACTACCTGCGCAACGCGTGGGGCGCCTCCATCGTCACCCCCTTCTCCACCCGCTCGCGGCCCGGCGCCCCCGTCTCCACCCCGCTCACCTGGGACGAGCTCCGCTCCGGCGCCGAGCCGATGGATTTCACCGTCCGCACCGTTCCCGAGCGCCTCGCCGCGCTGCGCGAAGACCCGTGGCAGGGATATGCCGAAGCCGCTCGCCAGACCATTACCCGCGCGGCGTTGCGCAAGGTGCAGCCACCCGCCTGAGGTAGGCGGCTGCCGGTGCGGCGAGGGATCGCGGTTGTCTCACGCGGAGGCGCAGAGACGCGGAGGAGGCGCGGAAAAAGGATCTTCGCGCCGCCTCGGTGCGGCTACCTAGATCTTCGGGTCGAGAACTGGCATGCCCTCGTGGCGCGCCGCGGCAGACTGCCGTAGATCAGCCGAGACAAACCAGAATTCCTCCCCCTCCGCTACCCCGCGATACAGCCTCTGAGCTGCCGCGACGTGTACAGAGTCGGCGCCTCTGATTTGAAGGCGCGCAGCGAGATCCGCAGCCGGAGTGATGACCTCACTCGTCCGAATGACAGTGAAGCTGGAGCCTTTCTCGAAATACGTCCGCAGCTCAGGAAGTGTGCGTTTCAGAGACGCGGGGCTGATCCCACGCCGTCCGCCAACTCCTCTCTCGAGCATCTGACGCAGTGCCGACACGGACTCAGGGTGGACGAGATCGCATACAGCTACACGTATACTTTCCGCGTTAGCCTCTGAACCTCGAACAATCTCCCGGACACGGTTGGCACCCTCCTCGACGACGAACAGCTTTAGAAACGCGGAGGAGTCGAGGAAGTAGTGTCTCATGGGGGAGCGTGGCGCCAGCGAATCAGGATCTCGCTCGCCGTCTCACCTTCGACCTCGATTGGTTCCGGTAGCTTCACTTTGGCGCCGATTCGAGGGATCTGAATGTGAATACCGTCTGCGGCCATGCGGTCGCGCAGTTCAATGAGGTCCTGGGCGTACTCCGGTTCAGCTGACGGAATCTGCGGCTGGTCAGCCGGGTTCTGGTCCGGGTGTCGTGCGCTCACGGGGTGTCTCCTCCTCTAAGGGTATCGCGCGCTACTAGAGAACGTTATGCGTTTGCTCCGATTCCACCCGGTTCAGGTGGTAGGGTCGAGGACAAGCATCCCCTCCTGGCGCGCGGCGGCAACTTGGCGCTGATCCGCGGAGACGAACCAGAACTCGTCTCCTTCCGCGGCGTGGCGGTGCACGTGCTGCGCTGCCGCGATGTGCACCGCGTCCGCGCCCTTCACCCGGTGCCGAAAAGCGAGCTCGGCAGCCTCCGAAATGACGTTGCTCGCCCTGACAATCGTGAACATCGAGCCCTGACTCGCGATCGATGCGAGTTCGGGGAGCGTTCGCCTCAAGCTCGCCAAACTGATCCCGCGCCGCCCGCCTTCGCCTCGTTCGATCAGTTGACGTAGCGCCGAAACACACTCGGGATGCGCGATGTCGCAGAACGAGACACGCACTCTCGTGCCATCTCCCTGTGCGACTCGGACGATCTCACGAACGCGCGTAGCGCCTGCTTCCACCACGAACAGCTTCAGGAACGTGGAGGAATCGAAAAAGTAGTACCTCACGGCGGGGCGTGTCGCCAGCGGATCAAGATCTCGCTCGCCGTTTCGCCCTCGACCACGAGCGGTTCAGGTAACTCCCATTTCGCCCCAATGCGCGGGATCTGGATGTGGATACCATCCGCGGCCATGCGGTCGCGTAGCTCGATCAGGTCCTGCGCGTACTCCGGCTCGTCTGGCTTGCCGTTCGGCTGCTCGGGCGGAGGCTGGTTGTTCAGCGGCGTTCTCATGGGGTCGGCCTGGAGCTCGGGAGCGGTTCGGTAAGCTCAGCAACGATAACCGTTTCCGCCGTGCCACTCAAGCGACATTTCGGGGCGTTCAGGGGGTGACAGCAGGCGAGTGCATGGTGGGCGCGGGTGGCCGATTCCGCGCGCAGAAACGCGCCCGCTCCCAGGCGTGGAGCGGGCGCGCTGGGGTAGCACGGGTGCGGCTATTCGTAGAGCACGTCGAGGTCCGCGGCGGCGAGGTCGACGAGGAGGGTGGAGATGCGCTCGGTGACCGCGTCGAAGAAGGCGGCGCCCTTTTTAGGGGTGGAGGCGGAGGGGTTGCCAGTGCCAGTGTCGTCCGTGACCTGGCGCCAGTGGCGCGGGGCCCACGCCCAGCCCTCGCGCAGGCCCGCGATGCGGAAACGCCGGGCGGCGCCGCTTCCCGCCTCGTCTAGCGGGAGGACGAGATCGGGCGCGACGTGCATCATAACGCTCGTCTCCAGCTCGCCCGCGTGGTCACCGGGCTCGGCGAAGAAGGGCTTGGGGTCCACGCAGTTCCACCAGTTGACGGTGCAGATGAAGACGCGGCTGCGCGGCTGCAGCTCGCGGATCATCTGCCGGAAGTCGTTGCCGCCGTGGCCGTTCAGCAGCACCAGGCGGTGGATGCCCTGCCCGTCCAGCGCGTTCACCAAATCGGCGAGGACGGCGGCCTGGGTGCTGGGGTTCAGGTTCAGCGCGAGCTTGAGGTCGAGCTGCCCCGTCTGCACGCCGAACGGCACGGTGGGGAGCACCACCGCGCGCGTCCCCCGCTCCCACGCGCGGCGCGCGGCCTCGGCGGCGACGTGGTCGCACTGGATGATGTCCGTGGCATAGGGGAGGTGGTAGTTGTGGGGCTCGGTGGCGCCCCAGGGGAGCACCGCCACCGTGTACGGCGTGTGCTCCACCGTCTTCCAGGTGGCTTCGGCGAGGACGTATGGGCGGCCGGGCATGCGTCGTTCGTGTGCGGGGTTCAGCGCGCGAAGATCGTGCGCGCGTCCTTGATCAGCGCGTCGCAGTCGGCGGCGTCGGTGCGGACCATGGTGAAGCGGCTGCTGGCCGGATCGGGACGCAGGGGGAGGGTGCGGGCGAACATCCGGTTGGACGCTCCCAGCGTGCGCTGCTCCAGCAGGCGCACCTCCACGTCGCCCTCGACCCGATCGTCGGACGTGCGGCGTCCGTGCAGAACCACGTGCGCGCGCTGTGCAACGAAGAAGCGCACCTGCCCCACCACCGGAAAGTGGGCGACGACCGTGGCGCCGGGCGCGCCGTCGCCGTCGCTGTCCACCACGCCCGGGGAGCGTGCGTCGTGCGGAAGAGCGCCGCCGGTGAGACGCGGATCGTAGCCCACGTGGTCCACGCCGGAATCGGCGGTGTAGCTGCGGTCCGGCGCGTCACCGCGTACGTCGGCCGGATACTCGCGCGGGGTGAGGGCGCGCACGAAGGCTGTCGGTACCGTCATCCTCAGGCGTGGGCTGTCGATGTCGACGTCGCAGACGCGCTGGCGCTGCACGAGGCGGCCAGCGCGGCGCTCCACCTCTACGAGCAGAAGGGAGCGGGTGACGCTCCTTTGCGCGCCCATCATCGGCACGCGCGCGATGCTCCCCACGCGCAGCTCCATGGCGTAGCGCCCCTCCCACACGTCCGCGCGGCGGGCGGAGGCGCAGAGGGGGAGCGCGGCCAGCACGGCGAGCGCGCGGAGTTTTCGCAGTCGATTCGTCATCTTCCCGGTGCTACGGTTCCATCCCGCGGTCGGCGAGGAGAGCGCGCGCGGCCGCTTCGCCCGATAGGATGCACAGCGGCACCCCGCCGCCCGGGTGCGCGCTCCCCGATGCAAGGTAGAGCCCGCGCACCCCCGCGACCCGGTTGGGCGGGCGGCGAAAGGCGGCCAGGGGAGAGTTGGATGCCGCGCCGTAAATGCTTCCGCGGCTCCCCGGGAACTCGTTCGCGAGGTCGGTCGGCGTTCGCTCCCACGCCAGATCGTCGTGCTCGGCGATGAGGCCCGTGGTGCGCAGCCGCTGCATCACCGTTTCGCGCAGGCGTATCCACGCTTCGGGCGCGCGCGGGCCGGCGACGGGCTCCGCGGGGGCGTTCGCCATGACGAAGAGCGGTTCGTCAGCGTCCCATCCGGAGCGGCCATGACACGCCTCCTGCGCGCACAGGTAGACCGTCGGCTCGGCGGGGGGGATGCCGCGGTCGAAGATGTCCGCGAACTCATCCATGTAAGTGCCCGGAAAAAGCACGGTGTGCGCGACCCGAGTCTCCGCTCCCGAGCGCCGGCGGGCGCGCACGATGCCCACCCAGCCGGACATCGATGGCTCCGCCGGAGCGCGCCGAATGGTGCCCTGCGGGAGGAGGTCGTCCAGCACGTGGGCGGCGTCCGCGTTGCCGACAATGGCGGCGGCGGGCCATTGCCGCCCATCCACCGTCTCCACTCCCTGCACGCGCCCGCCGCTCGTGCGGATGCGCTCCACGCGCGCGCCCGTGTGGATGCGTGCCCCCGCGCGCTCGGCGGCGCGGGCCAGGGCGCGGGCGACCTCGTACATCCCGCCCTCCACGCCGTAGCCGCCCATCGCGAGCTCCGCGTGGGCGATGCAGTTGAGGGTGGCCGGGGCGCGGCGCGGGTCGGAGCCGTTGTACGTCGCGTAGCGCGCCAGCAGCCAGCGCAGGTGCGGCGAGCGGACGCGCGCGCGGATCGCGCCCCACATCCTGCGCAGCGGATCGATGCGCGGCAGCAGCGCGAGCGATGCCAGCCCTCCCCGCGCCAGCGTCGCGGGCGTGGGCGCGGGCCTGTAGACGAAGTGTGGCGCCGCCGCGTCCCAGATGCGCGCGGAGTAGCGCAGGAAGCCGGCGAAGTCGTCCGCCGCGTGCGTGCCGAGCGTGGAGCGCACCGACTCGACCGTCTCCTCCGGGCGCACGAACACGTCCAGCTCCACGCCGTCCGGGTACAGATAGCGGAACGCCGGATCGGGCTCCCGCAGCGAGATCTCCTCCGGGAGCGAGCTTCCGGCGACCCGAAAGACGGCGTCCAGCGCGCCGGGCAGCGTGAGGACGCTGGGCCCCGTGTCCACCTCGACGCCGTCCACCACGCACACGTTCAGCTTCCCGCCGACGCGCGGGCCGGCCTCCAGCACGTCCACCGACAGGCCGCGCGCCACCAGCCGCGTGGCCGCCGCCAGCCCGCCGACGCCGGCGCCGATCACCACGACGTCAGCCATCGCCGCCTCCGCGCCCGCCCAGCAGTCGCGCTCCTAGCCCCTGCTCCGGCGACTTCACCCGCGGCGCAACCAGCGCGGGAAAGGGGCGCGCACTTCCGGCGAGCGCCGCATCGATGCGCGCCAGGCCGTCCTCGACGGCGCGCTCCACCCGCGTAACATCCGCTCCGGCGGCCGGAATGGGGGCGCCGAGGTGGGTCCACGCGGCGGGTGCGGGCCGCTCGCCCCAGACGTACTCGATGGCGATGGGGATGATGGACGACTCCGGCACCATCCGCGCGAGGAGCGCGACGCCGCCCTGGAAGCCGAGCGGGCGGAGGTGCGCCGGCCGGTGGTAGCCCTGTGGGAAGATCCAGAGTGCGCGCCCCGGCCGGTCCAGCTTCGCCGCCGCATCTCTGAGTCCCGCACGCGACGTGGCCGCACCCCGGCGGTCCAGTGGGAGCGCTCCCAGGCGCGCAAAAAAAGGGAGGCGGCGTACGCTTTCCGCGTCCATCAGCGCGTACCCTTCGGTGCCGAGCGCTTCATCGAGCGCCACGACGAGGAACGAGTCCCACCATCCCACGTGGTTCGCGGCGAGGATGACGGGGCCGTGGCGGGCGGCATCGCGCGCCTGCTCGAGGCCATCCACGTAAAATCCATCGAGCCCGCGCGCGAGGCGCCGCCGCACGTACGGGCGCGTGACGGCGAGGAACCAGGGGGAGCGGCTCATGCGCGGAGGGCCCCCTCCCCCCGACCCCCTCCCCCGCCTGCGGGGGCGCAGGGCGGGTGAGGGGGAGAACACCGTGTGCTGCGCCGACGACCCGTCAGCGCGCAATCCGCCCTCTGCTCTGCTCCGCCCCCCATTGCGCACACGGATACCGGTAGGGGCAGACCTGCGTGTCTGCCCGCCCCTGCCCCCACCGGGATTCCCGCCCCTCCGCACCAAAACCCCGTAGGGGCAGCCCCACGTGGCTGCCCGTGCTCGCCCGGGCTCCGTGCCTCGCGTCGCCGCATCATTCCTCCAACCTCGCCTCGCGCGACGCGTACCGCCGCCCGCGCCAACGGATATCGCCACGGCGGCGCCAGCGAAAGGAGTTCACCGCGATCCCCATCGCCCCAAGCACCGCCAGCGGATGCAGCACTATGCCTTCGATCGGCTGCCGCAGGCGCAGGGCGAGCGCAATGCGGATCAGCGCGTTCGCCGCGACGCCGGTGAGCGATGGCGTGAAGAGCGCGCGCATGCTCAGCAGCGCCGCCGCCAGCCCGACGTAGGGCGCGACGAACACGAGCCCGTACAGGGCGATCACCCCCAGCACGCCGGCCGCCGTGCCGCCCACACCCTCGGCCAGGTTCTTGGAGAAACCGCGCCAAACCTCGCCCGCGCCACGGTACATGCGGCAGCGCGCCATGAGGTGGCCGTCCGCGAAGACGACGCGGCCGCCCGTCTCCTTGACGCGCCGGCAGAGCGCCATGTCGTCGACCACTTCGGCGCGCACGGAGGGCCAGCCGCCGGCAGCGTCGAGGGTGGCGCGGCGAATGGCGAGAAGCTGGCCGTTCGCGACCAGGAAGCGCGGATCGCGCGAGCGCCAAACGAGCGGGAGCGGGAGCCACGCGACATAGGTGAGGTGGAGGAGCGGGATGATCCAGCGCTCCGCCCACGTCATCATCACCTGGCGCGTGGCGGCGGTCACCACGTCGGCGCGGAAGTCGTCGAAGATGGAGCCGAGCCGCGCCAGGCACTCGAGCGAAGCCTCCGTGTCCGCATCGAGGAAGACGAGGACGTCGCCGGATGCGGCTTCGGCCAGACGGTGGCAGGCGTGCGGCTTTCCCACCCAGCCGGGCGGCAGCGGCACGCCGCGCACCAGCCGCACGCGCCCGTCCTCCGCCGCGAGGCGCGCGACGATGCCTGCAGTGCCATCCGAGGAATCGTCGTCGTACACGATGACCTCGTTGGGCGGGTGCGTGCAGGCAAGGACGGCGCGGACGCAGCGCTCGATGGTCTCCGCCTCGTTGCGCGCGGGAATGAGGACGGAGACGCGGCCGGCGATGCGCCCATCCGCGCGTCCACGAGGCCAGACGGCGAGGTTGAAGAGGACGAGTGCGAGCACGAACAGCGGTGGCGCGGCCAGAAGGAGCCAGGCGAGGATCACACCGCCCTCCCGCCGCCCATAATGTGGCGAAGGAGCCTCGCCACGCGCCCGGAGCGCGGGCCGGTGAAGAGCGGGAGCCAGATGGAGTTCGGCCCATCCACGCGGTGCACGCGCATACGGACAAAGGGACGGTGCGGCGCCAGGTCCACGCGATCCGGGCGGCAC
>DASVVI010000472.1:0-7683 GCA_036386635.1 Longimicrobium sp. | reverse complement strand
GGTGGAGTAGCCCGCGGCGGGGGCCGTGGTCACCGCGACGCACTCCGGGCCCGAGCCGGGGCCGCACGCCAGCGCCGTCGTACGCCCCGCGTCGGCGATGCGGGTGCCGTTCAGGGGCACGATGCGCCAGCCGGTGCCGTCGCGCTCCAGCCTCCAGTGCGCGTCGGTGGCGGTGCCGCTCACCACGCTGGCCGTTCCGGTGGTGACGTTGTAGCGGAAGCCGCTCTGCGCCGCGTTGGAGCTGAGCGCGTAGATCAGCTCCGAGCTGCGGTCGGGGCGCGGGATGGCGGTGACCTCGGCGCTCAGCGAGCTCACGCGGCCCAGCGTGTCCACGGCGGCCAGGCGGTAGCCGTAGGTGTGGCCGTTCGCCGCGTTCAGGTCCAGGTAGCCGTTCCCATCCGACTCGCCCACCGGGTACAGGTAGTCGCTGCGGGTGTCGATGCGCGTCAGGAAGACGCGGTAGCGGCCCACGTTGGCGCCGTTGGACGGGTCGGTCCAGCGCAGGAAGACGGCGCTGTCCAGCGCCACCGGCGTCTCCAGCCGCGGCGCGGCGGGGATGTTGGTGGCCGGCACCAGGATCACCTCGCGCGTGTCGCTGGTCGTCTCCTCGTCCGTCTCCTCGTTGACGGTGGCGACGTAGTACTCGTACGTGGTCCCCGGCGCCACGTTGCGGTCACGGTAGGTGCACCCGTTCTCGGTGCACGACGTGACGGTGGCGATCAGGAAGAAGCCGGAGCCGCCGCTGCGCTTCCCGTAGACGCGAAAGGGCTCCTGGTCCCAATTGCTCGGCGGGTACCAGGTGAGGTCCACGGCCGGGTGCCCCACGGACTGGCCGTTGGCGGTGAACCCTTCGAAGACCCACGCGTACTCCGCGATGAGGTCTTCCGGGGCGCCGGGCCGGTCGCCCACGAAGATCGTTTCGTTGTCGCACGCGCCGGCGCCGAGCAGGAGCGCCGCGAGTGCGGTGATGCGGAAAGAGGTGCGCATGGTCGTGTGGTGCTGGAGGGTAACCTCGGTCGGGTGCCGCCATCCCCAAAGGCAACGCCCGTTCCGCGCGGCGCCAATTTCACAACTCGATGCACGACAACACGTTCCGTTTTCGCGCCTCCCTCAGTCCTCTCATCGCTGTCCGCGCCAAAGGAAAACGGGCGTCCTGCCTTCAGGACACCCGTTCCGATTCAGCTTCCCCAAACAGCGGCCTCACGCGGAGACGCGGAGGCCGCGGAGGAGTTCTCTCTGCGTCTCCGCGTCTCCGCGTGAGCCCTGCTGTTACGGACTCGCCCGGTTCAGATTCGCCCGCGGGTTGGTGCGGGACTCCTCCGGCCGGTCGATGCCGAGGTTGCGCTCGTTGTAGTCCGCCTTGAGGTCCGGCAGGTCGATCAGGTGCACGCGCATGGCGAACGACGTGTTGCCGTTGGGCGCCCGGAAGAAGTCGAAGTTCGCCTCCCAGCGGTACAGGTCGCGCTTGAAGTGCAGCGAGTGCGCGTCGAACTCGCCGGATGTGAGCGAGTACTGCGTACCCCAGCTCACCGCCCAGTTGCGCGTGGGAAAGAAGGTCAGATCCCCGCGCACCGTCTGGTCGCCGCGCTCGAAGCGGCCGGGCTGCACGTCGCCGGTGGCGCGGCGGGTGCGGGCCAGCGAGTAGGTCAGGTTCAGGTTCCAGGGGCCGCGGCCGGCCTGCTGGTTGTTCCCCGTGAAGGTGGCGCCGCCCGGCGGCCGGGCCGGCTGCGCGCCCGCCGTGTCCGCCGTGCGCCCGCGCTGCTCGCCCGGCCCACGCTCCTGCTCCGGCCGTCCGCCAAAGCCCAGCCGGCGGAAGAGCGCCGAGTTGGCGCCCAGCGAGAACGAGGTGTTCAGCGACGTCAGGTACGGGCTGAACGCGCCGCGCGCCAGCCGGTTCCCCTTCTGCTGGTCCGCGAACAGGTCGTGGGAAGTGGTGAAGGTCAGCCCGCCCAGCAGGTCCGAGCGCACGCTGTTGGTGATGGCGTCCGTCTCGAAGCGCGGGATCAGCGAGTCGCGCTGCACGAACGAGTAGCCGATCGCCGAGGTGTTGATGGAGAGGAGCGTGACCTTTTGCGCATCCCCCGGCGTCGCCGCGTTCCCCCGCGACCGCGCGGAATCCGCCATCGAGTCGCCGCGCACCGGGCGCGCCTGGCGAACCTTCCCCTCGAAGGTCTGGTTCAGCCCGATGGTGATCTGGTTGACCGTCTGCCCCACCTGCTGGCCAAAGAGCGCCCGCTGCACCTCGCTCTGCGCCGCGCCGGCCGCCGGGGAGTAGGTGTACGACACCGAGGGGGTGAGGTGGTGCCGGAACGCCGAGTACCCCGCCACGCCCGGGAAGAAGCCGTACAGGTCCGTGCTCAGCCCCGCCCCGAAGTTGAGGCGCGCGGGGCCGGGCACCAGCGTCCCGTACACGTCGCGCAGCGAGTCCGCCAGCTCCGCCCCGCCGATGGTGTCGCCGGGCGCGAGGATGGTGTCGGCGCGGATGTAGTTGCGCTGCAGCGAGATGCTGGGCGTTATGCGCGTGGAGCCGATCAGCGAGATCTGGTATCCCGTGCTCGCGCTGATCGCCATCGTCTCCCGCGTACGCCCGCCCAGCGGAGCCAGCCCGCCGGGGATCGGCCGGTTCACGCCGAGCCCGACCGTGTCCAGCGCCTCCTGCTGGTCAAGCCGGTCGAACTGGTACTGCGCCGCGGTGCTGATCGCCAGGTCGCCGAACTGCAGGTTGGGGCTGGACGAGATGTTGTACTGGTCCGACTTCGGACGCCGCTGGAGGGGGTCGCCCGGATCGAACGAGCTCCCCTGCGCGCTCACGCCCAGGGTGAGCGTCGCGTCGTTGTACCAGCGCCTCTGGTCCGCCGATGCCGCCGGGAAGAAGGTGAACGGCTCGATCGTCAGGCCCAGGCTGGGGTTCAGCGAGACATCGTCGTTCGCCAGCGACTGCCGGCGCCCCACGGTCATGTTGAAGTTGCCCCAGTCCAGCTCGCGCGTGACGGCCAGGCTGGAGTTCAGGTCCTGCGTCTGGCGGAGCGGGTCCACCGTGCGGTTGCGCTCGAAGCTGCTGCTCTGCGCGTAGTCCAGCGAGGCGTTCAGCGAGGTGCGCTCGTTGGGACGCCAGCTGGTGCTGCCGTTGAGCGTGTACGTGGACGACCCCTCGTTGAGGGCATAGCGCGTCAGCCCCACGCGGCCGTCCAGGAAGCGCCGCCGCACGCGGTAGTCCAGGTTGGCGGCGAGCTGCGTGTACGTCCCGCTCCGCCACCCCGTGGCCAGCGATGCGCCCATGTACGGGTTGATCGCCCAGTAGTAGCCCACGTTGCTGATCTCGCGCCCTGTCCCCCGGTCGTTGCGACCGGGCGAGTGGGTGCGGAAGATGTCGTTCAACTCGAACTGCGGCACCAGGAATCCGCTGCGCCGCCCCTTCTCCAGGTCCTGCACGATGAAGGGCAACGCCATCACCGGCACGTTGCGGAAGTACAGGTACGCGGGGCGGCCCACCAGGATGCGGTTGCGGATCACCATGATCCGGTCCGCCTTGAAGTGGTACGCCGGCTCCGGCCGGTCGTCCGAGGTGAACTCGCTGCCGCGCGCGTAGATTCGCCGCCCCTGGTCCTCGGCCGTCACGTCGCCGCGCACCAGCCAGGTGGCGTTGTCGGTGATCTTGGTCTGTGCGCCGCGCACGGAGGAGCGCTTGTTGGCGAGGTCGTAGTACATCGTCTCGCCCGAGATCGGCTCCCCCTCGCCGCTGACGCGGGGGGCTCCGTACGCGGCCACGAAGTCGGTGCGCTCCTGGTAGACCAGGGAGTCGCGCGCCACCAGCGTGGTGCCCTCGCGCGTCACCTGCGGGTCGCCGCGCAGGCGCAGGATGCGCTCGGTGCCGTCGAACTGCGCGCTGTCGCCCGCGTACTCTACCGGGACGTAGCCGCTCAGCTTCAGCAGCCGGTCCACCAGCGTGTCGGCCGGCAGCGTGCGCGCGGAGGTGTCGCGGCGTGCGGTGTCGCGCCGGGCACTGTCGCCGCGCACCGGGCGCGCGGGCGGCGTGGTGTCGCGCCGCACCAGCCCGGTGGGGAGGGTGTCGAGCTCCTCCCACGCTGGACGCGCCAGGGCCCACCCCCGGGCTCCGGGGCCGCGGGCGGCCTGCAGGGCGGGGATGGAAAGTGCCGCGGCGGCGGCACACGCTAGGAAGACTGCTCTATGATTCACGCGTTCGCTGCGAAAGGGTACGGCTGAAAGGTGTCTGTGCCGGGCGCGGAGCGGAACCCGTACGCGCCCCGCCCTCACAGATTCTTCACGCGCTCGCTGCCGTCGCGGCCGCCCGGCGCCGCGTCACCATCCGCGAGAGCACGATGCTGAACTCGTAGAGGAAGATGAGCGGCACCATCATCATCAGCGTCAGCGTAATCACGTCGCCCGGGGTGAGCAGCGACGCCACCACCGTGATGATGAGGATGGCGTGCTTGCGCTTCGATGCCAGGAACTCCGGCGTCACCAGCCCCAGCGCGGAGAGGATCAGGATCACCACGGGGAGCTCGAACACGGTCCCGAACGCGAGCAGCACGCGCGTGACTACGTCCAGGTACGGCCCGATGGTGATGGCCTGCTCCAGCGCCTCGGTCTGGAAGCCCATGGTGAACTTGAGCGTCATCGGCAGCACCACCGTGTACGCCGACCACACGCCCAGCGCAAAGAGCACGAGCCCCATGTACAGCGCAGGCACGATCACCCGCTTCTCGTGCGGAAGGAGCGCCGGCCCAAAGAACGCCCACACCTGGTAGATCAGCACGGGCGAGGCGAGGAGCAGCCCCACCACGATCGCCAGCTTCACCGTGATGAAGAACGGATCGGTGGGGCTGAGGTACTTGAGCCGGCTTCCGTTGAGGAACGGGTGGATCGGTTCGATGAGGATGCCGAGCACGTTCAGCTTCATCACCAGCATGAACCCGGCTCCCGCGCCCACCACGACCGCGAGGAGGCTCCACAGCAGCCTCCACCGCAGCTCCTCCAGGTGGTCCAGGAACGGCATCTCGTCGCCGCTCGGGTTCTTCCTCTTCAGCATCCGTGCTCCGAATATGTGCACCGCGGCGTCGTCGCCCCGGCAACCCTATCGTGATTCATCACGCCCGCCCTCCCCCGCCGGCGTCCCCTCTTTTTGTCATCCTGAGGGAGCCGCCCACCCAAAAGCCCGCGTTCACCACGAAGCTTGCGCGGCGACCAAAGGATCTAGCCCGCGTGGCAAGAGGCCCGCGCCGACCCACGATGCCCTCGTAACGCGCAGTAGATCCTTCGCTACGCGCCAGAGGTCGCAGCCGGGGCAAGGACGGTGAGGCGCGTCACTCAGGATGACAGAATGGGGGCGTGTCGCCCCGTCACCGGTTGCAGGTGCGCGCCTCGCCCGCAGCGCCCTCTCCTCTGCGTCTCCGCGCCTCCGTGTGAGGCAAGGCAGTGGAAGCCCGCCAGAAACGCGGAGCGAGGACGCGCACGCGCCCCCGCCCTGTCCACCACCACCCGCCGCAGCATGCATTTACCCCGCGTCGGCCGGTTCGGTTTCCTCATCCGGCTGAAGCGGAAGCTCGCGCTGGTGGCGGCGGACCTCCGTCTGCACCTCGCGGTCGGCCAGGTCGCGGAGCTCGCGGTAGAACTCCTCGGGATCCTGGAAGTTGCGATAGACGGACGCGAAGCGCACGTACGCCACGTGGTCGCGCGAACGGAGCCGGTCCATCACCATCTTCCCCAGCTCCTCCGACGTGACCTCCGCCTCTTCGCGGTGGTCCAGCTCCCGCTCGATCGCCTCCACCAACGTGTCGATCTCCGCGGGCGTGATCGGCCGCTTGGCGCACGCGATCTGAATGCTGAGCAGCAGCTTGCGGCGGTCGTACGGCTCGGATTCGCCGTCGCGCTTGTGTACCGTCAGCGGGCGCTCTTCGATGTACTCGTACGTGGTGAAGCGCCGGCTGCACCGCAGGCACTCGCGGCGGCGGCGCACGGCGCGCCCCTCGCGGCTGGTGCGCGAGTCGACCACGCGGTCGTCGCCGTGATGGCAGAAGGGGCAGCGCACCGGCTACCCGTCAGGAGCGCGCGGGCGCCGCCAGCTCGCGGCGCGCGTCGGCGGCCTCGGGGCTGCGCGGGTAGTCGGCGATGATGCGGTTGAAGCGGGCGCGCGCCTGCGTGCGGTTCCCGCGCCCCGCCTCGATCCGCCCGATGCGCAGCAGCGCCGCCGGGGCGCGCGGCGAGGTCGGGTACGTGTCCACCACCCGTCCGTACGCCTCGATGGCGCGCTCCAGATTCCTTCCGCCCGCGTACGCCTCGCCGATGTTGAACTGCGCGTCGGCGGCGCGCGGGTGGCCGGGGGCGGCGCGCAGGAACTCCTCGAAGCCCGCGCGCGCCGCGTTAACCGAGCCGCGGCGCCGGGCCCCGAGGGCGGCATCGTACATCTCCTGTGCGGCCGGGTCGCCCGCGCCGCCCGCCGGCGCGTCGTCGGCGCTGTCGGCCGGGGCTGGGGCTGGGGGCGGGGCGTTGCGGGCGGCCTCTGCGGCGGCATCGCGGGCGCGGCGCGCTTCCTCCTCGCGCGCGGCGAGCTGCTGGCGGAGCTGGGCGAGCTGCTGCTGCCCCTGCCCCGTCAGCTCCTGGATCTGCACCAGCTGCCGCTCGATGGCCACGAGCCGCGTGGAGACGTCGCCGCGCAGGCGCACGTTCTGGTCCGTGAGCGAGTCCAGCAGCGCCTGGTTGCGGCGCAGCACGTCGCGCAGGAGCTGCTCCTGGCTGGACTGGTCCCGCTGCATCTGCGCCCGCAGGTCCTGGATGTCGCGCTGCGTGGCCAGGCATCCGCCCAGGAGCGGAACGGCCAGCAGAACCAGCGCCGCGCGCCTCATCGCCCGCCTCCCGGCGCGGAGGTGAGCTGACCGCCCACGATGGCGAACTCGGCCCGGCGGTTTCGCGCCAGCGCGCTCTCGTCCGCTCCCTCGTCCAGCGGGCGCTCCTTGCCGTACGACAGCGTGGTGAAGCGCGATGCATCGATGCCGTACGCGCCCAGCCACGCCCTCACCGCCTCCGCGCGGCGCTGGCCGAGCGCCAGGTTGTACTCGGTGGAGCCACGCTGGTCCGCGTGCCCCTCGATGCGCAGCCGGATGCTGGGATTGGCGCGCAGGATGTCTGCCTTTGCGCGCAGCTTCGCCTCGGCCTCGCCGCGGATCTCGTCGCTGTCGTACTCGAAGAAGATGATCTCCGTGAGCGCCTCGCGCACCGGCGCCAGCGCCGACTCGCGCTCGCGCCGGTCGCGATCGGCGCGGTCCGCTTCGGCCCGGTTCGCCTCCGCGCGCTGCCGCGCCTCCTCCTCCAGCCGGATGGAGTCCGCGCGCGCCCCGGCGCCGGTGGTGCTCCCGGCCGTCGTAGTATCCGTGCCCGGCGCCGTGGCCGGCGGGCGCTTGCGGCAGGCGCCCATCGCCAGCGGGATGAGGGCGAGGGCTGCGGCGTGGCGAAGCTTCATCTGCGGGATCTCCTGTCCGATAGGTACGCGACGCGGCCGCGTGGGCCGCGCGAGGGGATACGTTGGGGCGATGCGCCGTCCGGCGCTAGAGGATGGCGAACACGACGCGCAGCACGGCGATGGCGGCGCCCAGCCCGAAGCCGCGCAGCAGCGCCTGCCGCCAGCGCGCCCGCTCGCCACCGTAATCCAGCCCGGCGAGGATGAAG